>JAYVTN010000280.1:0-28483 GCA_043788785.1 Spartobacteria bacterium
CGGTGCCCCCCCGACGCGACAACCTGCCGCATGCCCAATCGAGGGAATCCAACCTGCTCGTCCCTCCGCTCGATTCAAGGTCGGATAGTGAGGTCTGAGTCTGTTGTCGTGCGCAAGAATGCCAGGATCGATGTGTCCGGCGGGTCAGTGGAATATGAGGCCGGCATGGTCACGACATCCCGGTTAGTTCAAGGGGCGCGGCTGCTAGACATTTCCCAGGCGACCCCGGACCAAGTCTACGACGGCTTTTATTCAGGCACGTTCTCGTCCGCACATCCCAAATACGGGATTACTGAAACGTTCATGAACCCGCTGGCCATGGACGGCGCTCATTACGAACCGGGCTACACGTTCGGGGGCAACGGCGGCACTATCAGTGTGACGGCACCGTCGGCGGCCTTGGACGGCACGTTGCTGGGCAATACCATCACGGGTCCGCGGCAACGCTCGTTGGCTCCGGCCCCAAGCACCTTGGCCATCAGCTTCCAGACGCAGGATTCAGTGGGCCCCCGCTTCAAAACGTTCTCGCCGAATCCTCCGCAGGTCGTGTTTTCGGAGGCGATAACCGGGATTGAGCCTGCTGCTTTCACCTTGGACAGCACAGGAACTCCGGTGGCCCTCAATGCTGCCCGCAAGAGCAGGGTTGACCTTTCCCCGCAGTTGCTGACCACCAGCGGATTCGGAATCCTCAAGGTGGAAAACAGCGACGGCAATATTTTGGTGCCGGAAGACGTGAAGCTCATGGGGCAACCTGGCGGAACGCTTTCCCTGGACGGCGCCAATATCACAATCGGCGGTAGTATCGTCATCGCAGGAGGCACCGTTTCCCTGACCGTGCACGATATTTCACCGACCGTGATTGGGGACTTAGCGGCAGCTCCGGATACCGCCAAAACGCCGGGGGCCGATCATACACGAGGCCGGCTGAGTCTTGGTCAGACGGCGCTTGTGAGCACGGCTGGGTTGCTCGTCGATGACCGGGCCGGAGCGCCAGGCATGGGCGAGATGGTCCTGATGACAAAAGGCGGCACCATCAGCATCACGGGGTTTGATGTGGACCTTTCAGCCGGCAGCGTCCTGGACGTTTCCGGTGGTGTGGCGGTGAGTTCTTCTGGGCGCAGAACCTACGGCAATGCCGGCGGTATCCTCATTCATTCTGGGCAAGCCGCCCCGGCCTCCATCGACGCGACTCTGGCGGGCGTCGTCGGCGGCAGCTTGACCATGGAGTCCAGCCTCCGCGGCTTTTCCGGCACCAAAGGCGGCTCGCTCAGCGTGGTCGCGCCTCTTATCCAAATCGGGGGCTCCACAAACCGCTCCGACACGTTGCTGCTGGATCCTGGGTTTTTCAGCCAAGGCGGATTTGCGAGCTTCTCGATTCGGGGGCTTGGGGCATTGGATCCAGGCGCGGGTGATTTTCTTCCAGCAGTGTATATCGTTCCCGGAACGCAACTCCAGCCAGAGGTCCAAGGCGCGGTCGCCGTCCCAGGCATTGGCGGCGATGGGTTGGTTCTGCTCGCGGTCAACAAGCCTGAAGGGGTGCGATCACCCGTCAGCTTGAGCTTCGGCGCTCTCGGCGTACGCGATAACTTTACCAAGCTGCCCATATTCCGAGGCGATCTCGTGTTAGGAGTCGGCACCGACATCACAACCGATGCACTCGGTTCGGTGACGTTGTCTGGAGAAACGGTGACGGTGCTCGGGTCCATTTATTCGCCGGGCGGTGCCATCACGATCAGTGGCGGCAAGAACTCCAACGTCGTGTTCCCGGATAAGGCGCAGACGTTCCTGAAAGCATTGCCAACAGTCGTTATCGGGCCTGATGTCGTGCTTTCGGCAGCCGGCAAGGCGATATTCAGCGAGGATGCTCGCGGCCTGCGGACGGGCACAGTGCTCGCAGGCGGAACCCTCGATATATCGGGCAACATCGTGGCCATGGCGGGCTCGCGTTTGGATGTCTCTGGAGCCAGTGGCCTGCTGGATTTGGCGCCCGCGTACAGCTTGGGGGCTCCCAGCGTATTAATGGCAGGATCTTTCCACGGTTCGCTGACAACGCCGACCAGGATCGACAGCAATGCCGGAATGATCACCCTGACTGGCGGCCAACAATTGCTGGTGGATTCCACCCTGGTGGGAATGGCGGGCGGTCCCACAGCCATCGGCGGTATGATCGCAATTTCCTCCGGAAGGTTCGCGCCTATTGGCGATGCAGCCGTGCCATCGGCTTTGGATGTCACCCTCACAGTGCGGCAAGCGGGGAGGAATCTCCCCGGCGGTTTTGCCGGCGGCCGATTCCGGGTTGGTGCTCCCGTCTCGGACGCAAGCGGCATAGGACTGTCCGAAGGCCACATTAGTCTGGCCAGCTTTGCAGAGGGAGGGTTCAACTCGGTCGGCTTATTGGGTGCCGTGAAGTTTGAAGGGCCTATCGATCTCCATGTCCCGGGCAGCCTGTTTGTCGCGACGGGTGGCGTAATCTTTGGCGACTCTGCCATCAAGTTGAGCGCCCCGTACGTGAGCCTCGGGACTTCCTTCCAAGTCCCGTTCGCGCCCGAAGATTCCCGCACACCGTTCTTCCAAGGCGCGGTGCCCTTCAATTTCGCTCCGACATTTGGGGCCGGGAGTTTGACCGTTACGGCCGACCTCATCGACATCGGCAATTTGTCGCTCCAAGGTTTAGGACGGGCCAATCTGATCGCCCGCAATGGCGACGTGCGTGGCAACGGGACCTTGGATGTGGCGGGTGCGATCCTGATCCAGGCAGGCCAGGTCTATCCAACAACCGGAGCCAAATTCACCATCTCCGCGTCTGACTACACGGTGGATTCCATCGTTCATTCCGGCTCGGTAACCATCCTCGGAAGCGGCATGCGTCCGCTCCCGCTCTCAGCTGGAGGCGTGTTGAGCATCTACGCGTCTGAGATCGCCCAGGACGGCGTCCTGCGGGCTCCGCTGGGCACTATCAATCTGGGTTGGGATGGCAGCGGCGCTGGGCCCTTGGATTTGATCACAGGAAAAGCTGTGGCGGTGACCGGGCATCTAACCTTGGGTCGAGGCAGCTTGACCTCCGTATCCGCCATCGACCCGCTGACCGGAGACGGGAAGCTCATTCCATACGGGCTCATCCTCAACGGCACGTCGTGGATCGATCCCTCTGGAACCGATATCACCGTCGTCGGCGCGCCGGAAAAGGCCATCAACCTCGGAGCCGTAAACATTGCGGACGCAGCAGGCTCGGTCATTGATATCCAGGGCGGCGGCGATTTGTTTGCCTATCGTTGGGTCTCTGGGGTAGGCGGGAGCAAGGATGTATTGGCTTCCACCGGCAGCTTCGCGGTGTTGCCTGATTATTCGGAAGCCTATGAGCCCTACGCAGCGTTCAACGCAGGGTCCAAATCGGGCAATCTCGGCGGCGACCCCGGCTATGTGAATAGTACGCTCAAAGCCGGGGAACGCATCTATCTGTCGGCTAGCGAGGGCTTGAAGGCGGGGTACTACACCTTGTTGCCAGCGCGTTACGCGCTCATGCCGGGAGCTTTCCTTATAACGCCAAAGTCCGGGCTGCCCATGGCGGGGACCCAGATGGCCGACGGCTCCAATCTCGTCTCCGGATTCCGGAGTCGGCCCGGACAAACCGGCCAACCTGTAGCCAGCCTCTTTGAGGTGGCCTCGGGTGCCGTGGTGCGGAGCCGCTCGCAGTACGAGGAAGCTGCGGGTAATGTTTTCCTTTCAGAAGGTCCGAAGAAGCTGGGTTTGGACGTGCAGCGGCGGCCTGTCGATGCCGGTCGCTTGTTGCTTTCCGCCAGCCAAGCCCTTTCCCTCAAAGGCACTGTTTTGGCCCAGGCAGGCATTGGGGGGCGCGGCGGCCTTGTTGATATTTCCAGTTCGTTGGATATCCGGATCGTCGGTCCGGGCGCTGTCCACAATCCGGGGGAACTGGTGCTTAATGCTGCCGACTTGAGTCATTTCGGGGCGGAGAGCCTATTGGTGGGCGGATACCGGCAGTTCACCCCGTCGGGAACGATGGTGACCGTGAAAACCAGTCACTTGACCGTGGACAATGCGGGAGCCGCATTGAGTCTTCCCGAAGTGATATTGGTTTCCAAGGAGACGCTCACCGTCGCCTCGAACGCATTGATTCAACAGACCGGGCAATCGGTTGGGCAGAACGGGCCGCTTTTCTTGGGCGATGCAAATGTAGCAGGCAGCGGGGATGGGGCGTTGCTGATGGTCAGCAGCAGTCCTTCTGCCGGAATCATCCGCGCGGGGTTCGGCACTTCGACTGCGTCCCATCTGAGCATCGGTAGCGGCGCGATCATTTCTGGAACCAGCATCATCCTGGACTCCACATACGCCAGTACCCTAGATCCCAATGCAACCCTCAACGGGAAGATCATTTCACTCAATAGCGGTCAGATTTCGATCCAGTTGGATGCCCCCGGTGCGCTCCAACCTACTGTGGGATTGGTCTTGGCTGGCGACGCGTTGCGCAGTCTGCAATCAGCGGCCGCGCTCTCGCTGCTGAGCTATTCCTCCATCGACGTTTACGGGACCGGCGCTTTCTCCGCTCAGCGGACGCTGGCATTGCATGCAGCCGAAATACGCGGGTTCAATACCGGAGCCGGGATTGCTAGCTTCAGCGCGCCAACGATCCTCTTGGACAATAGCAGCGGCGGCACGACCATCGGGACTAGTGCTTCGGGCGGGACTCTCCAGTTCTCAGCGACCACGATCCACATCGGCCGCAACGCAATGAAGGTGGACGGCTTCGGTTCCGTGGAACTGGACGCCACGAGCCGCGTCTCCGGCAGTGGCACCGGCGGGCTGAGCGCACAGGGGTCGCTGACGATCACTTCCCCTTTATTCGTGGCTTCTGAAGCTGCGGCACAAACTTTCTCGGCAGGCGGCGCACTCCGGCTGCTGGCTGGTTCCAGCCCGGCGTCGGCTTCGGTGAGCTCGGGACTCGGGGCGAAACTCACATTGCTTGGAGCGAGCGTGGAAGTGGGGAACGCGGTGGTTCTGCCAAGCGGCTCGTTCACTGCCAAGGCGACGGCTGGCGACGTGATCGTTTCCGGGCAGTTGCGTGTGGGGGGATCGGTCCAGGAATTCGGGGATGTGCAACGCTACACCAATGGGGGCAGTATCACGTTGAGCTCCGATAACGGGGCCGTCACGCTCCGCCCGCAATCACAAATCAGTGTGGCTGCAAACGCTGCGGGAGGGGATGCGGGTTCAGTGACCATCGCGGCGCCTCACGGCCAGTTGGCCTTGGACGGCACGCTCAATGCCCAAGCGGGCAACGGCGGTCACGGCGGTTCCTTTTTTCTGGATGCTGACTCGATCGCCAACAACGATCTCACGGCCGTCGCAACGAAACTTGATCAGGGTGGATTCGATCAGACCCGATCAATCCGGAGACGGACCGGGGATCTCGTCATCAGCGGCACCCAGAAGGCGCGAGCCTTCTACTTCTCCACTGATACCGGGGCGATCGTTGTTAACGGGACCTTGGATGCTTCCGGAGAGACGGGCGGGGCGATCGGCCTTTACTCCCACGGCAGTTTGACGCTCGATTCCAATGCGGTGCTCTCGGTCGCAGCCGCCCATTTTTCCAATGCCGGAAAGGGCGGGGCGATTTCGCTTGAAGCCGGATCGCAAACCAATGGGGCCATCGATTCCAACGCGGTGTTGGATATCAAGCAAGGTGCCAAGGTCGATCTTTCGGTGGCGGCCTTGACCCCAGCCAGCGCCGATGAAGGCCACTTCAGCGGCACCTTGCATTTGCGGGCGCCCCAGAGCGGCGCCGGGATCATGATCGCCCCGGTCAACGCAACAATCCTCGGCGCGTCCAGTGTCGTGATCGAGGGCTACAAGCTCTTTACCCCAGCCTCCGGGCTCATCAACAACTCCATCGCAGCGGTCAAGATCAGCGGGGACAGCTTTGCGGCCAACACCGCTACGATCTTGGGCAACTTGCTGGCCAACAACAGCACGTTGGCACCCGTTGTCAGCCTCGTTCCAGGCGCCGAACTCATCAACCTTTCGGGCAACCTCACGTTGGGGAGTGCCAACTCCACGTCCGCCAGCGACTGGGATCTCTCCACGTTCCGCTTCGGCCCCATGGGCGTTCCCGGCGTTTTGACTCTGCGGGCCAAGGGCGACCTCGTGTTCTTCAACGCGGTCAGCGACGGGTTCACCTCCAGCTTGTACACCGCCTCGTTGTTGACACAAAACACGTTGCTCCAGCCCAATGCCCAATCCTGGAGTTACCGGATGGCTGCGGGCGCCGACCTCGGGGCTGCCGATTATGGGCGAGTTCTCAGCTCCAGTACCGGCTCAGTGCAACTGGGCAAAAATGGGGGCACCAACATTTCCAGTCCCTTTGGCACCAATGGATTGACCAAGGACGCTGTCACCAACCATTTCCAAGTGATCCGGACAGGGACCGGCAACATCGAGATCGCCGCGGCAGGCGACCTGCGTTTGCTTAATCAGTTTGCAGGTATTTACACAGCGGGCACGCGGGTGATCAACCCAACGACCGTTAAGACTGCCAATGACTTCGATCTGCCCGTCCTCAGCCTTTTGGGCGGCCAAGGCGCTTTGGGGGCTGTTCAACAGAATCCGTTATATCCCGCCCAGTACAGTTTTGCAGGTGGGAACGTGAACCTCAACGTAGTGGGTAGCATCGTGCATCTGACCCGGAACAATGCAGGCCAAACCATTACCGATTCCCAACGCGAGATGCCGGGTAACTGGCTGTACCGGCGCGGCTATGTCGATCCGGTCACCGGACTGTTCGGCACCGGGCGCTGGGGGGATGTGGCCTCCACCACATGGTGGGTGGATTTCTCGAATTTCTTCCAGGGTGTAGGCGCCCTGGGCGGGGGCAACGTGTCCATGACGGCAGGTCTCGACATCAGCAATGTGGATGCCGTCATTCCCACCAATGCCCGGATGCCCAAGGGGGCGCCGAACTCAGCATCCCTGGTCGAACTCGGCGGGGGCGACCTCCTCGTGCGGGCCGGACGCGATATCGACGGCGGGATGTTTTACGTGGAGCGCGGAGAAGGGACTCTGCGTGCAGGCAATTCCATCAAGACCAATTCGACGCGCTCGCCTTCGCTGACGATCCTCAAGCTGCCCAACGAGGTCGAAAACCCGGAGGCCTGGCTGCCGACCACCTTGTTCGTTGGGAAAGGGCATTTCGATGTGGCTGCCCAAGGCGACGCGTTGTTAGGCCCGGTCTCCAATCCGTTTCTGCTGCCGGGCGGGGTCAATAACACGTTCTGGGACAAAACGTACTTTTCAACATACGGACCGACCTCGGGAGTCAACGTCACGTCCTTGGGCGGGTCCGTGACGTTACGCACCTCGGCCACGCTAGCCGGCTACTCGGCCACGACCCCGTTGTTGCTGGCATGGTACCAGAACGAACTCCTGTTGACCGGCGGCAGCGATCCGTCGGCCTCATTCTACCAGCCGTGGTTGCGCTTGAACGAGAGCCAGGTGACTCCCTTCGGGACCGTCATGACCGTCATGGCGCCGAACCTTCGTGCCACTGCGTTCTCCGGGGACATCAATGTGCGCGGGGATCTCAACCTCTTCCCGTCCCCGAGCGGGACTCTGGAACTGGTAGCCCACCATGCCATCAACGGATTGAATCCCAACGGCGTCACCACCGCTATCGTTGCCGGTCAGAGCGTCACGTCATGGGGCGTCTCCACGATCAACCTTTCCGATGCTAGCCCTGCTTCGGTGCCCTCTGTGGACCTCCCGTTCGCTTACCAGACCATCAGCGGGACATCGGCAACAACCAACCGGACAACACAGGATGATTTCCTCTCCGCCATCGATGCCCTCTTTGCAGAAACCGGTTCCACACAGGGGAGCGCCTCGGTACTTCAGAGCAAGCTTGCCCTGCATGACGGCTCCATCCTTCACGCAACCGATCCCGAACCAGTTCGGCTCTATGCCAGTACCGGCGATATTTCCGGCCTGACACTCTTCTCTGCCAAGCGTGCCCGGGTTGTGGCGGGCAATGACCTGAGCGATGTCGGGCTCTACCTCCAGAACGTCAATGACGACGATGTCAGTCTGGTGGCTGCCGGGCGCGATTTCATAGCATACGCGCCCAACTCGCCACTGCGCAGTGCTGCGCAAGCTTCCGGAAATGCGGTTAATCTCGGGGCTGGGGCCCTCTCGGGAGATATTCAGATCAGCGGTCCGGGCACGCTGGAGATCTTGGCAGGCCGGAACCTTGATCTGGGGATCGGTCCCAACAACAGCGACGGCACCGGGGTCGGTGTTTCCAGCATCGGCAATGCCCGCAACCCGGCTTTGTCAGGGACGGGCGCCAGCATTTTCGCAGGGGCGGGGATCGGGCCATCCTTTGGATTGGCCAAAAGCAGCTTGGATATCGACGGCTTCCTTGGCTCGTTGGATACCAGCACGATCAATGGTTACCTCGCCGAACTTGGGACCCAAGCCACCGGCACTGTGCCGGCCAAGGTCGCGGATCTCGAAGCGCTTCCGGCCGACCAGCGCGCTGAGTACGCTTTAGAACTCTTCTACTTGGTATTGCGTGACGCAGGACGCACCTCTGCCACCACTGGAAATTACGATGCCGGTTTCAATGCCATCTCAACCCTCTTTGGTCCTACGCATTCCCGTGGCGATATTTTCCTCACCTCGCGTCAAATCAAAACCCGGAGCGGCGGCAATATCAGCCTGTTCGCACCGGGTGGCGAGTTGACGGTTGGCTTTGACATCAGCGGGACCCAAGCCCTTGAGCAAGGCATCCTGACAGAGTCCGGCGGCAATATATCTATCTTCACCGACGGCAACGTGAACGTCGGCACCTCCCGAATCTTCACTTTGCGCGGCGGCAATGAAATCCTTTGGTCGAGCAACGGCGACATCGCGGCTGGAGCCAGCTCCAAGACCGTACAATCGGCGCCGCCGACGCGCGTGATTATCGATGCGCAGACAGCTGACGTGAAAACTGATTTGGCCGGATTGGCTACCGGCGGCGGCATCGGCGTTCTGGCCACCGTAGCCAACGTGGTCCCGGGCAACGTGGCTCTGATTGCTCCCAAGGGCGTCGTGGACGCCGGAGACGCCGGGGTACGTGCTGCCGGCAGTATTACTGTCGCTGCCCAAACGGTTCTAAATGCGGGAAATTTCAGTGCAGGCGGCGCCAGCGCAGGCGTGCCGGCTTCGAGTCCGTCGGCGTCGGCCCCCAGTTTGGCCGGACCGAGCACCGGTTCCAGCAACCCCGGCGCGGCCTCCAATGCGGCTAACGAGGTCACCAAACAAAATCGGGCAACCGGTTCACAGGCAGATGAAGCTCTGTCGATGATCAGCGTGGACGTGCTCAGCTTCGACACAAGCGAGGCCCCGTCTGCCACCACCGACGAGGAAGAGCGCAGAAAGCGCAAGCCCTAAAGTCGACGGTGAAGAGTGAACGGACGGGTGGCTTCGGTAGAAAGGAAATCTCGTATTCGCCCCCGCCGACGGCTCCGAGGGCCTTCACAGGAATGTAACGAAGGCGTCATGGTTGCGACATTCGCCGGAACGAGGGTGGGCACCAGTCAGTTACTTGCTGTGCGCTGCTTTTTTTCCATCTTTGATCTTGCCAGAACCAGTCGCGCTGGCGTGCGGGCTGGCTTGCTTTGGGCTGGCGTCCTCTTCTACCCGGAGGCCAGAGCCGAGCAGTCTCAAGCGACCGCTCCCACGCAGGCCATGTTCATTCGACAGTTCAGAGTGGTGGGCGCCCATGAGGTGCCGCAAGGCGAAGTGGACGAGGCGATCTATCCATTTCTTGGGCCTGGTCGAACCGTCGGGGATATCGAGCAGGCTCGAGTCGCCTTGGAGAAAGCTTACCAATCCAAGGGCTTTCAAGCTGCCTCGGTCCAAGTCCCGGTTCAGTCCGGGCGTCGCGGCATCATCGTCCTGGAGGTCCATGAGGGCAAAGTCGGGCAAATCCGTGTGCGCGGTTCGCGGTATTTCCTTCCCTCGGCAATCAAGGCGCAGGCGCGTTCGGTGGCTGAAGGACGCGCAATCAACTTCAACGATTTGACGCGCGATGTGGTTGGATTGAATCAATGGCCTGACCGCCAGGTGAAGCCTTCCATGACTCCAGGGGCTGTTCCCGGGACCGTGGATGTTGCCCTCACGGTCGAAGATAAGCTGCCGCTCCATGGCAGCTTTGAGCTCAACAACCGCAGCAGCCCGGATACGACTGAACTACGGATCAACGGGGGACTCAGCTACACGAACCTCTGGCAAGCCGGACACACCATGGGGGGCAACTTTCAGCTCTCTCCCCAGAATTGGTCGGAGGTAAAGGTCTACTCTGGCTACTATATCGCACGATTCCCGTCTCTGGACGGATTCAGCTTGATGCTCCAGGGGACAAAACAGAATTCCAATGTGAGCACGCTTGGAGGTGCGGCGTCAGCGGGTCGCGGCGAGGTGGTGGGAATTCGCGGCGTGTTTACCCTTCCCAGTGAGCCAGAGTTCTACCAATCCATCAATGTGGGTCTGGACTATAAGCACTTCACCCAGGAGTTATTGATTGGCCAAACCCGGATTGCGACTCCCATCACTTATTACCCGATCAGCGCCAATTACTCGGCAACGTGGGCCAAAAAGAAGTCCACGACCGAATTGAACCTTGGAGTCAATTTCAGCTTCCGCGGATTGGGCAGTGACTCCGTTGAATTCGAGGAGACCCGTTTCGGAGCCGATGGCAGTTTCATTTTCGTGAGGGGGGATTTCTCGCATTCCCGCGATTTGCCGGGCGGGCTTCAGGCGTATGCGAAAGTCCAAGGCCAAATTTCCGATCAGCCGCTGGTTAACAGCGAGCAATTTTCTGGCGGCGGTCTGGGAACCGTTCGCGGCTATTTGGAAGCGGAAGCGCTTGGAGACAACGCGATTTTGGGCAGCCTGGAGTTACGCAGTCCCTCCTTGTCGGGGTTGTGGCCACGCGCTATCCAGGATTGGCGCATCTACGCGTTTGGGGATGCCGGCGCGCTGACGCTCCATGAGCCTTTGCCCGAGCAAGACTCTAGCTTCCGGCTTGCCAGTGTTGGAGTGGGCACCCGGTGGGAACTCTTCAATCACTTCAACGGATCCGTCGATCTCGCATGGCCATTGGTTTCCGAGATTCACACCCAGAGCGGGGACGTGCGCCTGACATTCCGGGTGTCCGCAGACTTCTGATCTTTCTTCATGGAACTCAATCCTACTAACCAATTGGCAATGACCTCCGGCCCGGGCAAGCGTATTCGATGCTTGATCCTGATGGCTCTCCTGTCGCTTTTCGTGACTTCTTCGCAAGCCACGGAATGGTGGAATCCGGAGTGGAGTATCCGCAAGAAGATCACGGTGGATACTGGGGCGTCTGGCTTCTCGATCACTGAACCGATTGGATCGGCAGTGATCTTGGTGCGCTTGCACGAAGGGAATTTTGCTTTTGCCTCCGCGCTTGAGGACGGGAGCGATCTGCGCTTTGTCGCATCGGATGAAAAGACATTATTACCGTTCCATATCGAGAAGTTCGACGCGCTGCTCAATGAAGCCTTCATCTGGGTCAAACTTAGCGACGTGAAGCCTGCGGGTCAGAACACCTTCTGGCTTTATTACGGGAATAGCAGCGGAAAAGTGGCTCGGGTCGATGATGCCAAAGCCACCTATGATGGAGATACGGCTTTGGTGTATCACTTTTCCGAGCACGGTGCTGCGCCAGTCGATTCGACGGGCAACTCCAATACGGCGGCGGAGCCAGGCAGGGCGGCGGACGGCGCCATCATAGGAACCGGACTGCGCTTAGAGGGCAAAGCCGGTCCGAAGTTGCCTGAGTCGGCCTCGTTGGCATGGAATCAAGGCGGACCCGTGACGTGGAGTGCTTGGGTCAAACTCGCAAGCCTTCAGCCCAATGCGGTGATTTTCAGTCGCCGGGAGGAAGGCAATGCAATGTCCATTGGCGTGGACACCGGGATCCCCTTTGTGGAGGTGACCAGCTCCGCCGGTAGACAGCGTTCCAAAACGAGCGAACCGGCTGTAGCCGCCGGCACTTGGCACCACTTAGCGATGACCGCTGCGCCTGGCCAGATCAGCCTTTACCTCGACGGTCTCCCCTGCGGCGAGTTGAAGATCGCGCTTCCCGCGCTCAAGTCAGCCGCTGTCCTGGGCGCAGACAACGGATTCACCGGGGAAATCGATGAGCTGGAGATTTCCAAAACGGTCCGCAGTTTGGGGGCTATAAAACTTGCAGCAACCGGCCAAGGCCCTGCTGACCGCGCGGCGAAACTGATTGCCATCGCTAACGACGAACAGTCGGGACATGGGGAAGAAGGCGAACTGGCCAAACACCTTTCTCTGATCAAAGACATTTCCAAGTCGCTGACCTTTGACGGGTGGGCGGTCATCTTCCTCTGCGCGGTATTGGCTATAGTTGGGTGGGTGGTGACCGGTTTGAAATTTGTGTATCTGAGTAAGATCAAGAAGGGCACCGATGCATTTCTCAAACAATGGAATCTGGTTTCTGCGGATTTAGGAGCGCTCGACCACAGCAGCGAAGAGAGCATCAACAGTATGGGCGGCAAAGCGAACGCCAAACTGCGCAGAGCTTTGGACGAGTCGCCCCTCTATCATCTCTATAAGATTGGCTTTGCGGAGATCCAGCATCGCGCGGTCAATGCCCGACACGGTTTTTCAGGGTTGTCAGGGCGCTCGATCCAATCCATCAAGGCGACATTGGATGGGGGACTGACGCGCGAAGTGCAACGGCTCAATTCGCATTTAGTATTCCTGACGATCGGGATCGCTGGCGGGCCCTACCTTGGCCTGCTCGGAACAGTGATCGGGGTCATGATTACGTTTGCCGTGATCGCTAAGTCCGGCGAGGTAGAGGTCAACTCCATTGCGCCTGGGATTGCAGGGGCGCTGCTGGCAACCGTGGCTGGCCTTGCCGTCGCGATTCCAGCTTTGTTCGCCTACAGTTACATCAGCTCCCGGATTAAGGATGCGGTTGGTGAAATGCAGATTTTTATCGACGAATTCATTGCGAAAATGGCCGAGGCATTTCCCTCCGACAACGAGTAATTATGCAGGTCGATTCTGGAAAATCCTACGACGATATCAACGTCACACCGATGGTAGACCTCTACCTGGTGCTGCTATTGATCTTTATCATCATGACGACTGCCGGTGTGCAGAGCGTCAAAGTCAACCTGCCTAAGGCGGGTGGACCGACGACAAAGAATAACGCGCCGAAAATCCAGGCGATCACGCTCAATAATGAAGGCAAAGTGTTTCTAAACACAATTCCTGTGAGCTTGCCAGAGCTTGAGCAAAAGCTCTCCCAACTAACGGCAGCCACTCCTGAACTGCCGGTTGTCGTTCGGGGCGATAGTCAGACCCAATATCAAGGAGTCATGGACGTACTGGATGTGCTGGGACGCGTAGGCATCTCCCAAATCGGTTTGGCGACCAAGCCCCGCAAATAAATTATATGAGTACTGACTTAGCGAGCCCTGATCCGGAGGTAAAAGCCGAGGAGGGGATCCGGAAGAAGCCCATAAGCGAGCGCCTGATCCTTCAAGACAGCGTGCACTCGCCTACGCTCCACTACCCCGTCAAACCAGAGGCCAAGTCAGTAGCGCCGAATGCCGCCAAAGAGATTGAGGGCGATGAAGAGGAGGACGAAGACGAAGAGTCTGGAATCCTTAAGCGCTACGGCCTCTGGTTGCTTCTTGGGGCATTGGTGGTCGGCGCAGGCTTGTATCTTTGGGGGGGGAAATCGGATCGACCCAGTGCTCCGGTCAGAAAGGTTACTGCGCCAATGGTGTTGAAAGTTCAATTGCCACCACCGCCGCCGCCGCCCCCGCCTAAAATACAGCCACCGCCGCCGAAGGAGCAAAAGGTCGTCGAGCAAGCGCCCGTGGCCAAACCTGAGCCGGCTAAGCCAGCCCCCGAGAAGCCTCCAGAAGGTCTCGGCACCAATAACAAGGGGCCTGGCCCTGGTCTTGCCGGGTTGGGAACATCCGGCAATGGAGTCATTGGAGGGAACGGACTAGGCGGGAAGGGGGGGGGCAACGCCGGCTCTTGGTACGCCTCCAAGGTGCAATCCAAGGTCGCCGAAGCCCTTCGCAACCACCGTAAAACGAGGTCTGCCAAATTACGGGTGGAGGTGCGTGTGTGGCCTGATCGGACGGGGCGCTTGTCGCGTGTGGAGTTAGCCGGGTCCACGGGCGATTCGACTATGGACGCTATCCTGCGGGACGAAGTGCTCTCTGGTATTCAGATAACCGAAGCACCACCACAGGGAATGTCGGGGTCAATCTTGCTGCGGATCACGGCTAACCGCCCAAACTGAGTCCTGTTCTGCCCGCCGTGTCCCTTTGGCTCGCAAGCTAATTTACCGCCCATGTTATTTGAACCTAATCCAAGTCGGAGTAAGACTATTGGTCTGCTGGCTGCCTCGTGGTGTATCTCTGCCTCGTTTTCAGTCTGCGCCGGCGAGGCAAGGCCGGAAGGATTGCCCACTGCGAGTTTACCTCAAGCTGCGAACCCGGCGGCTGAAGCGCCGTCCTTGATCGCAACAGTAGCGGAAAGCACGCCACCGCCGAGTGCCGCTAGCGGTCCTGCACCTTCGTCCAACGTGACCATCAATCTGATCAACCGCCTAGTTCAAAAGGGAGTGCTCGGCGCAGAGGACGCGGCAGAACTCATCAAGCAGGCCGAAGCCGATGCCATGGTGGCCCGGGCCCAGGCCGTTGCGGTCGAACAAGTGGCAGCTTCGGTCCAGAATGCCCCCCAGCAACCGCCTGAGCCAGACCCTTACTTAGATGACAGCATGCGGGTCACCTACATTCCGGAAAACGTAAAGGCCGAGCTACGGGATCAGATTCGTGCCGAAGTCATGGACAAAGCGCGCCGCGAAAACTGGGCAGCTCCCCGGACGCTGCCGGAATGGACAACGCGGATCCGGCTATTCGGCGACATCCGTGTCCGATATGACGGCTCGTTCTTCGATGCAGCCAATGACAATTCGGGTGCCTTTCCAAACTTCAATGCCATCAATACTGGCGCTCCGTTTGACATTAGTGGGACGCGATTTGCGCCGCAGCTGAATGTCGATCAGACCCGCAACAGGATCCGCTTGCGTGCCCGCTTGGGTGTGGAGGCTCAATTGGAGAATGGGTTCAGTGCAGGCCTGCGCATTGCCACGGGAGATAGCAATTCGCCGGTTTCCACCAATCAAAGCTTCGGTTTAGCCAGTCAAGGCCAGGGCGGGAATTTTTCCAAATACTCCCTCTGGTTGGATCGCGGATATCTGCGCTACCAACTCGGCGATGAGCCCGACCGGGCTCTCTCGCTGTGGGCAGGGCGTTTCGACAACCCGTTTTTCACGGCTAGCGAGATTGTTTGGGATGATGACGTCGGATTCGACGGAGTGGCGCTACAAGCTCGATACCGAGTGGTTCCAGGGCTGACGCCCTTTATGACAGCCGGTGCATTCCCGGTTTTCAATACCGACTACAACTTTGCTACCAATCAACCCGCGAAATTCAAGAGCACTGACAAGTGGCTCTATGGCGGACAAATGGGAGTCGATTGGAAGGCCCGCAAAGACATCAGTATGAAGCTTGCCGCTGGATACTATCATTTCGACGGGGTCGAAGGGAGACTCTCGGATCCCTACGTCCCGCTGGCCTCCGACGACGCTGGAAACACCGATAACACCCGGCCTTCGTTCGCCCAGAAGGGAAACACCTACCGGCCTTTGCGACAAATCGTGCCGAGCCCTCTCAATAATTTCGGGAGCACCAACCAATACCAATACTTCGGCTTGGCGACGCCGTTTCATGAAATGGCCCTCTCGGGACGCTTGGAGGTCAACCATTGGGAACCTTTTCAGATCTCCGTGGTCGGTGAATGGGTCAAGAATTTGGCATTCAACCAGTCAGACGTTGGGCTGATCGCGGTTAATAACCGGGGCTCTGTGGACAAGGGATTCCCGGCGGGCCGATTTGTGGGCGGAGACACCGCGTGGCTTATCGGCGCAAAAGTGGGCGCCGCAGCGCTACAGAAGGCGGGCGATTGGCAGGTGGGCCTCAACTACCGCTATGTGGAGTCCGATGCGGTGGTGGACGGGTTGACGGATTCGGACTTTGGTCTGGGTGGCACCAATCTCAAAGGCTTCAGCGTGTTCGGCTCAGTGGCGTTATCTCCGCGGATGAGCCTGGGCTTGCGCTGGATGAGCGCCCAAGAAGTCGCGGGTCCGCCGCTCAAGGTGGATGTCCTCGAAGTCTCTTATTCCGGAAAATTCTAATTATGAGTCGTACACTAATTTTGGGGCTGATCGCCGCATTGATGGTTCCAATAGGAGCCCTGTGTGCAGCCGAGGTATCTCCGGCGGAAGCGAAGTTACGCGAAAGCCTGCGGGCGACAGCTCTGCAACTACGCACGATGCAGTCCCAGCGTGACACGCTTGAGATTGCCAAGACCGAAGCCGAGCAGCGCAGCGAGGCGCTGGCGGCAGAGTTGGAGGCTTTGAAAACACAGACGGCGACCGAGCGATCCGCAACGGAGCGCACGATTGCCGATCTGAAAGCTAAATCTGCCGTGCAAGCCGAGGGGATTGCCCAGCTCCAACAGGCCATCCAAGAGTGGAAAACGGCCCACAAAAAGGCCGCGGATCTTGCGACATCCAAAGAGGTTGAACGTGCTCGACTCGCCACAGCAGGAGTGGAACTCAAGAGGCAAGTCGCCGACCAACGGGTCAAAAATCTGGGAATGTACAAGGTGGGCACTGAGATCCTTGCCCGGTACGAAGGCTTTGGCCTTGGAACTGCCTTGACGGCGCGGGAGCCCTTCGTGGGGACCATGCGCGTTAAACTTGAGAACTTGGTGCAGGACTACGCGGATAAGTTGGCCGAACAAAAAGTCAAACCGTAAGGAGAAGATCAACCACAGATTGCACAGAACGCACAGAGGGCTTTTTGCCGAGCGTGTATCAAGGCGTGCAATGCCGCGCGGCCGGGGAACCGATCCTTTATGCCAACAACCCGGCGGGCATGAGCCGGGAATCGCGCCGCCGCTCGTTGGATGCCTTGAAGGCGTTGAACGAAGCAGAGGCCGCGCAGTTTGGCGATCCCGAGACGGTCACGCGCATCGCGCAGTACGAGCTGGCGTATCGCATGCAAATGGCGGTGCCGGAGGTCATGGACATCGCCAAAGAATCGCCCGAGATGCTGGCGATGTATGGGGCGAAACCCGGTGAAGTGCCGCGAGATCGATCAGGCAAGCGCCGCGCTCGTCCAAGATCTAAAACAGCGCGGGCTGCTCGAATTCACGCTCGTCGTCTGGGGCGGAGAGTTCGGCCGCACGCCGATGAATGAAGCGCGCGGCGGTTCGACCTATCTTGGGCGCGATCACCATCCCCATGCGTTCACAATGTGGATGGCAGGGGGCGGCGTAAAAGCCGGGCAAAGCTTTGGCGAGACCGACGACCTCGGCTATTTCGTGACCCAAGATAAAGTCACGGTCCGCGATCTGCAGGCGACGATTTTGCACCTGATGGGCTTTGATCCTTACAAGCTGCACTACCGGTATCAGGGACTGAACCAGCGTCTCATCGGGCCGACCAACGAAGGGCAAATTGTAAAAGGAATTTTGGCGTAATCAGCGGTGCCGAGTTAGGATTAACCACAGATTGCACAGGATGCACAGAGTGGGGGATCAAGATGTGGCGTGTGCCGTGCGGATTTCACGCAAAGTACGCAACGGCGCAACGTTTGGAGCCGGAGGGTTTGGGGTAGCTTGGTCTGAGCCACACGGAGCCAGCCCCAGCCCTGGTTCCTCTGTACGTTGCGCCGCTGCGTACTTTGTGTGAAATCCGCCGGCGCCGCACGGGGAGTCTTGGGGTCAGACGGGTTTCAACTGGTCGTCTCCTTCATTTTTGGAGGCGCACTGGCCCGAGCAGGCCGCTTGGCTGCATGGGGGAGTTGGCGTTGAAGAAGGTGGCGGTGCTGAAGGTGTAGCGTCCGGTCTTGAAGGACTGGCCTCCGAGCAGGCCCGACTCCCATGCGAGGGTCCGTATATCCTTGTCTTCGGGTTGTTGATCCCCAATCAGGCGGTTGCACCAGCGGTTGACCACCTCGATCTCCAGTTCGTTGGCTTGCGCTTTGAGTTGGGCGGAAACATCGACTCGCCAGGGCGCTGTCCACAGGATGCCGAGATCCTGTCCGTTGAGACGGACGTGGCAGAGGTCGTGGACCACCCCCAGATCGAGGGCGAGTTTCGTGCCGGCCTTGAGCCCGGCAGGAAGATCAAACTTTTTCCGGTAGATGGCAGAGCCCGAATAGTAGCGAACCCCGCGCTCGGAGTGCTGGGTCCAATCTTGCAACTGGTCGAACTGGATGTGCTCCGGGCCGCCCCACTTTGGGTCAAAGGCGACCTGCCATGGGCCATCCAGGGCTGCCACGGTCTGCAGCTCGGAAAAGTTTTCCGCCATGGTGGTGGGCTGTGTCCCAGCGCCCTTTGCGCGCGGGAAGATGACGAAGAAACTCTGATTGGCTTCAAAGCGCATCGGGATGGATGTGATATTCCCTTGGCGGCTATGGCCGGGGAGTGGCCGGGTCTGCGCCGTCACCGGATCCCAGAGTTCCGGTGAGCCTTCCTGCACGCGGAAACGGCATGCGGCAGACACTTGTTTATCGCTGGTATTCGAGAGGAAATAGATCTCCTTCGAGTCGGAGCGGCGGTGCCCGTATCGGATGGGCCCGTTGGATTGGAAGTCTTCGTCAATCCCCATAGCGCCGAGTACCGCAGCAGTTAGAGAATAGGAGGGATAGAGCTCCTGCGAGGCGGCGGGTTGCTTGAGCGACCATGGTGCCATCGTGCCGACACCCAGATTGCGCGCCGCAGTCCAAGAGGTTCCGTCAAGGCTGGCCTCCCAGCTCTGATTGGATTCAATCACACGGTGAGTGCCATCGCTCAAACCCAGTTGCAGGGCGGCGATGAAGCCCGCCGGATTTGGCGCCTCTCCGACATTGATTGCCGTTACCGTCAGGGTGTTCTTTCCAGTACGCAGGAGTGGCAGAACCGAAGCCGAAGCGATGTTGTTGAAGTTGTCCCCTTGCAAGACCTGGTGGCCATTGACCTCAAGGGTGAACGAGTTATCGGCAGTGGCTTGGATCACCGCGGATTTGAGGGTCTTGGGATCCGCCACTTCAAACGTCGTACGGAAATGGCAAGTCTCTACGGCGGCAGACGCTGCGGGATTTCCTTGATCGAACCATATCCAATTTCCGACTTGGGGTAGGGGGAGGGTTTCGCTGGTAGCGGTTCCGGAATTGGCTTCCGGGTTGAGCAGGATGCGGCCTTTCCCAAACTTCCGTTCGGGTTGTGGGGTAGCCCCCCAGAGCTCGAAGGCAGCTTGGCGAACTTGCTCATCGCACGCAGGGAATCCGACCAGGCTGGGGGATTTCCGCGGGGGATTGCCGATCACGGTCGCCCCGGATTTCACCAATGCAGTGATGGCGGCGAGCGTCTCTGGTGTCATCGTGGCCACATCGGGGAGGACCAGCACGCTGTAGCGGCTTCCGCCGGGGAATAGGATTTTCCCGTCTTGGACTTGCGCTCGCATCAGAATGCGCGGAGACACGGCATCGAAGTTATAGCCCTTCTTGTCTTGCAACCGGGCGGAGCCTCCAAGCGCGCTTTGGGGGGCGACAAAGATATTGGGCGCGCCTTCCGGAGTCAGGTAGAGGATGTCGGCCACGGCTTGGCCTTGGCGCAACACCGCTTGGCAACGGGCGATATATTGGTGATAGCCGGAAGACAGATTCCACCAAGTCTGGTTGCGGTGCCATTGGACGCCGTAGGGTCCCATGTTCATTCCGGGTTTTTCCCCCTTGTCCAAGGGCTGGTGTTGGAAGGTATGGAAGATGAGGCCATTGATCCCCATGGCGAAGGCCCAGTCGGTCTGGTTTTTGAGGCTGCCCGGGAAGTCGAGGTAACCGAATGCAGCGTCCGAGGTGAAAGCCTCCGCGTTGACGCGCGGCTTGCCCATGGTGTGCGCGATGCTGACCGCCTCGATGCAACTGTATTGGGTGTCCGGGCCACCCCGTGCATTCCAGAACTCACATGCGGGTATGTCGGCCACCGAGCCCAAATCGAGGTCGCCCGCCGGATTCATGTCGTAGGGCTCGTTCGAATACAGAAGCCCGTTGTCGTGGGCGATTTGCTTGATCGCACCGGCATGCTTCTCCAGAACCAATTCCTGGGAGGTCCTGCGCATATCCCAGAGGAAGCGTTCGGTTCTCTCCAGACTGCCGACGACCATGCCCATGTAGGCCGGATAAAAAGGCTGCGGATCGTAACCGCGGCGCTTCTTGAATTCATCGTGGAAAGCCGCCGTCCAGTTCTGCGAGCTCATCTCCCAGCTATCCAGATGGATGGTGGTGAGGCCTTTCCCCTTGGTCAGCGGGCCCAATTTCTTGATCAAGGGAGCTTGAAAGTTATCCCAATGCCGGCGGTAGGCTTCGAAGTTGAATTTATCGCACTCAAACCCGTGTCCGGCGCGCGGGGCGGGGCGAGTGGTCTGGCCTGTGCTGCGGGAAACGAAGCGCATGAGCGTCCACTTGCCTGCGGGGGCATCCCAGCGGATGGAGCCATCGGGTTTCATCTGGGATGTGAGGTCGATGACCTTGGAAATGTCGATGAGCGTTGCCGCGGATGGCTCGCTGTAATCGGCTTGGGGCCTCACCAACGGCATGGCGTCCCCAAAACGGACGCTGTAAGGGCTGACATTCTTCAAAGTCTTGAGGTTGGTGTCGCTGAAGCGGGCAAAACCTTCCGGGGGAGTCGGGAACGCCAGTACCGCGACGTCCTGATACCATTGGTCGCGGATATTGCTGAGCGCCGGGGTCATCCCGGCAAAGGTGTTGGGAGGAAGAGGTGCCGGAACCGGCAGTTTGGTTTCGACCACACCGGGGCCGCTGACCTGCACCTCGCTGCCGACCAGATCCTGCATCGAGTCTTGCGGCGGCACCCACGAGCCACCGCTGCCGGCCCAGCCCGGGCCGGTTCCCAAAATGAATTCCATCCCCAGCCGATCCGTTGTCTTGATGGCATTGACCACATTATCCTGCCATTTTTCGCTCATGAAAGGGACCGGCCCGGCAGGCAGGCCCAGGTCCACTTCGAGAAAAAGGACGCTGCCGATGCCGACTGCGGACATCCCCTCCAGGTCGGCTACCATTTGGTCGCGGTCCTGGTTTCCGTCCATGAAATACCAGTACACCCCCGGGCGGGCCGACGCGGGCGGGTTGCGGAACCCCGTTTCCAAATCACCGGCGGCAAATACAGAGCTTGCCGTCAAGAGCAGCATCACGGATTTTACGATCATCGCCTAATGTTGCGTCTGCGCGCGGGTTTTTAACAGAACTTATCGCTCACCCGACCAACTTCCGGCGTTCGAGCGCTTCGCCTTTTTAGATCTAACCCCTATGAAATTACCGTTTGCCCTTTGCTGTAAAGTGCTTGTCTGTGTTTTGCCCCTGATGGCCGGGGCGGCCCCGATAGAGGACGCCTTCCGTGAGCCGCCGCTTTCGACCCGACCGCGTTGTTACTGGTATTGGATGGACGGCCACATCACCAAGGAGGGGATTACCCGGGACCTTGAGGCGATGAAACGCGTGGGTATCGGCGAGGGCTACATCGGGATCATCAGCGGGCAGAGCGGCATGGCGCCAAATCCCGAGCCCAAGGCGCTCACCGAACCGTGGTGGGCCAACATCGAGCATGCGATCCGCGAGGGCGGCCGGATCGGGGTGGACATTGGAGTGTTCAATTCGCCAGGTTGGAGCCAATCGGGCGGCCCCTGGGTCAAACCGGAGCAGGCCATGCGCTATGTGGTCTTGTCTGAGACGCGCTTGCGCGGACCCCAACATTTCGAGGGCAAGCTGCCCGCGCCGGCTGCTGCTTTCCAGGATGTGGCGGTGCTCGCCTTTCCCGCACCCGCCGGCGAAGGCGTGGTTGCGCGCGTGTCGGGGCGCACACCGACCCGAGTCCAATTGGAGATGCCCGAGGCATTCACGGCCCGCAGCGTGCGGGTGCAGCCGACCAAACCGCTCCAAGTTACCGCCGAGCTGCAGGCTTCGGATGACGGCCAAGCTTATCGGCCGGTGACACGTTTCGCCATCGACCGGCACAATCTGGCGCCCGGCGTCGGTCCTGTGGCGCTCGCCCCCGTCGTGGCCTCCTTCCCGGCGACCACGGCGAAGTTCTGGCGGCTCGAATTCTCCGGCGCCTGCGAGCTGGGTGACATCGAGCTTTCGCCTGCGGCCCGGATCGACGGGTATGCGGAGAAGTCGCTGATTAAGGCGTTCCAGGATCCCTTGCCCCCCTATGGTTTCTACACGTGGCCCAAAGCCGCGGAACCGGACGCGACGAGCGGCGCAGTTGCCCCGGCGGCGGTCAGAGATCTCACCAAGCAGCTTGCCGGAGATGGCACCTTGCGCTGGGACGTGCCGGATGGGGAGTGGATCGTGGTCCGCGCAGCGATGACGCCAACGGGCACAAAGAACGGTCCCGCGCCCGCCGAGGCAACGGGTTTGGAAGTGGACAAGATGAACCGGACCCCGCTTAAGGCGCACTTCGAGGCTTACATCGGCGAGCTCCTGCGTCGCCTCCCGGCTAGTGACCGCAAGGCTTGGAAGCACGTGGTCGCCGATAGCTATGAGCAAGGTCCGCAGAACTGGACCGACGGTTTCGCGACGGATTTCCAGAAACGTTACGGCTATGACCCGCTGCCATGGATGCCGTCGCTGAGCGGCCGCGTTGTTGGCAGCCCCGAGCAGTCGGACCGCTTTCTGTGGGACTTGCGGCGGTTGGTAGCCGACCGGGTGGCGCACGATTATGTGGGGGGTCTGCGCGATCTCTCCGAGCAGCACGGGTTGAAGATGTGGCTGGAAAACTATGGCCACTGGGGATTTCCGGCCGAGTTTTTGCAATATGGCGGGGCCAGCCACGAGATCGGCGGCGAGTTTTGGGTGAGTGGCGCGTTGGGCTCATTAGAGCTGCGCGCTGCGGCCTCGGCGGCGCATACCTACGGCAAGCCAGTGGTGTGGGCGGAGGCCTTCACCGGCGGCCCGCCCTTTCGCAACACCCCGGCTGATCTCAAGGCACGCGGCGACTGGGCCTTCTGCGAGGGGATCAACCAGTTCGTCCTGCATGTTTACATCCACCAGCCCTGGGAGGATAAAAAGCCCGGGATCAATGCGGGGTTCGGGACCGAGTTCAACCGGCACAACACTTGGTTCGAGCAAGGCAAGGCATGGATCGACTACCTGCGGCGTTGCAGCGTCATGCTTCAGAGCGGCCAGCCCGTGGCCGACGTGGCATATTTCATTACCGAAAACACCCCGAAGATGACGGGCCTTCGGGATCCCGAACTGCCGCCGGGGCGCGACTTCGATTTCATCAACGCGGAAGTCATCGCAAAGGATCTGCGCGTGCGCGACGGGTTACTGACGCTGCCGGACGGCGTGGCCTACCGCGTGCTGGTGCTGCCACCGTCCGACACCATGCGTCCCGAGCTCCTGGTGCGGATCCGCGAACTGGTGAAGGAGGGCGCCACCGTCGTCGGTCGCGCCCCCTCGCGCTCGCCAAGCCTGGAGAATTTTCCCAAGTGCGACGAGCAAGTGCGCCAGATGGCGAGTGAAGTCTGGGGCGCGGATTCCAGCACTCCCACCGGCGAACACAGCTTGGGCAAGGGGCGCGTCGTATGGGGCAAGCCGCTGGCCGAAATCCTTGCGTCGCTCGGGTCCAAGCCGGACTTCGAGTGCGCGGCCGGGCTAGGGTTCAAGCACCGCCAAGAAGGAAAAACGGACGTCTACTTCGTTGCCAATCCCGCAGCCAACGACGTCACGGCGGAGGCCACCTTCCGCGTCGAGGGCAAGTTGCCAGAACTCTGGTGGCCTGACTCGGGCAAGATCGAGCGGCCGGGCGTTTGGGACCTGGTGGACGGCAGGGTTCGCATCAAGCTCCCCCTTGGCCCTACCGGTTCGGTGTTCGTCGTCTTCCGGGATGCCGTAGCCGGCTTCGATCCCGCGCGGACCGTTGAGTTGCCAGCGCCTCCCGCTCCGCCGAAGGTTGTCATCCAGAAAGCCAGCTACGGAGTCCCGCAAGACCCAGCGCGCACGCATGACGTGCGCGCCAAGATCCAAGCCCAAGTGGACCAAGGCGAATTGACCATCGCCGTCGGCCGCCTCGCAGAGGGAGACGATCCCGCGTTTGGCACCGTTAAGACCTTGCAGGTGGAATACACGATCGCCGGACGGGCGTTCCAAGCCAGTGGACAGGACACGCAATCGATCACCCTGGGCGTCGCCGCGCATCCCGCGCGCGTCACTCGCAACCAGCAGGGCGGGCTTGTGCTGGAAGCCGCACAACCCGGCGTCCACAAAGTGACAACGGCATCCGGTAAGATAGTGCGGGCCGATGTGCAGCCCCTGCCAGCGCCGATGGACATCGCCGCACCTTGGGAAGTGGCCTTTGAGCCGGGATGGGGCGCCCCCGATAAAGTGGTTTTCAAAAACCTCGACGATTGGTCAACACGTCCTGAAGACGGGATCCGGCATTACTCGGGCCGAGCGACTTATCGGAATAGCTTCGAGATGCCGACGGGTCTGTCCGCGGGTGGAAACTGGAGGCTCACGCTCGCCATGGGGAAGGTGTGCGACCTCGCGACTGTCCGGGTCAACGGGCGGGAATTGGCCACGCTGTGGCTCGCGCCGTGGGAGGTGGACATCACGGCTGCCGTCAAGCCGGGTCGTAACACGCTTGAAATCGTGGTGGCGAACACCTGGAACAACCGGTTGGCCGGGGACGCCGCCGTCCCCGCCGACAAACGCGCCACGTTTGTTTCCACCCAATCGGTGAACCCTGGTGCAGCAGTGCTGCCGGCCGGTTTGCTCGGCCCGGTGAGCGTGCATGCTTCGCGGATGGTTGACCTGAAATAGTGGAGGACGACGGCTGCAATGTGGCATGGGCTTCCAGGCCATGAACGGCGTTCCCTCCCTGGGCGTGTGGGCCGACGTCACGGCCACCCATGGACCGGCAGCATGCCAGGTAGAGCGTGAGAATCTCCTCCCATGAAAGTAAGTCAAAACCCGCTCTTCTATCCGGCGTGTATCGTCGTGCTGCTGGCCCAGTCCCTGCGGGCCGGTCAGCAGGTGATCTTTCCGCCATCGGCCATGCCCCGTGTGGACATGCACACCCACATGGATGCCAAGACTCAGTTTGTCAAAGCGGTGGAAGCCATGGATCAGTGGGGCGGCACCATCAGCATCTCGCTCGCGGGCTTGTTTTGGGTCAAGGACAACGATGGCAATAATGCGAGTCCCGCCAGCGTTCGCAAGATTCCCTCCGACGATATGGTGTTTGTGAAGGAAAAGTTGAATGACCGGATCCTGTTTTGTCCCGGCGCTTTTACCATCCCCAGTGCCGGCATCTGGTGGAGCGTGGAGGAAATCAAAACCTTCAAGGGCAAGGATTCGTCGGGCTCAAATTGTGGCCCCACGGCAAAATCCTCACCAGCAAGATTCCGAAGATTCACGAGCAACTCGATGAAGCGGGTCGGCAGGGGATGCCCCTGGTGGCCCTTCATACGGGCGATCCCGGGGACACCAAGGCCGACAACGCCGCGTTCCCTAAGTTCGAAGAGGATATGATCGCGGTGGCTCAAGCGCACCCGCAAACCACGTTCATCTTCGCCCACGGGTTGTTCATGCTCCAGAGCGACCGGCGCGCACAAAGGTGTCTTTCGGGCTTCGATCAACACCGCCATCCGCTGAGTCGGCTCACGGGCAAATGAGCGGCACTTCAGGGAAGTACGTTGCGTAGCGGGATATATCGCGCGTGAGCAATCGGAAGCCCTCCGCTTGAGCGTGCGCTCCGATGAAGAAATCCGCCGGCGGTGCGGACTTGGACCCACCTCGCTGCCGATAGAGTTTATACGACTTCGCGGCCAAAAAGAGGGCCTCCTTTGGCAATTCCAGAAAACTTAAACCCAGCGTGCCCAATGTGAATTCCACTGCTTCGATGGTGCCAGCCTGATAGCATAGTTCTGCGTAAATAAGCGGATTGATGATTAATCGACTCGGATACTGGCTCATCTGTTCAAGTGACCAATCCAGCCATTTCGGATCGGCCTCAGTCACATCGAGGATGACATTGGTATCTACCAGCACCAGATCAGCCATCGCCCCGGAGTTCCTTCATTATTTCATCCGTGCTTTTGCCCTCGGCCCGCGCTTTCCAGATCCCCGTCACCGCTTTGAGCCGTTCTTTCATTTCCTCCACTGTGCGCGGGAGGGGGCGTTGTCCTTGGAGGGCTTGGGCGAGAATTTCCCGCGCCTCCGCTTCCATCGAGCGACCATGACTGGCGGCGTGCATCCGCAGCCTTTGTTTTACCAGCAGGGGCAGATTGCGAATGGTCAACGTTGTGCTCACGCGAGACAGTAAGCAATGCTAGCACCGCTGTCAACCCGGGCTGCTGGGAGGATTACACACGCCACATTTGGTTGATGACGGCAAGGAGCTCGGGGCTGTCGGCGGTAAGGAGCCCCAACCGAGCCCACCGGAGGGTCTCCAATGTTAGAGCCGGGTCACCAAACAGAAAGCGAATGGCGCCGGATATTCGAGCGGGGTCCCCGGATGGATCACAAACGCGGCGGGTAGATGGGGCTCCAGACAAGTATGAAGGATGAAGTATGAATTATGAAGGAGGGGTCCGGGACCCGCGCGGCGAAAAGGGGGGCAGCCCCCCTTCATCCTTCATCCTTGCGTGAACTTGGACTGGCACGTGGCACTTTTCTTCGCAGTGCAGATCAACCGCAGATTTCGGGTATGAACGCAGAGAGTGGTTTGCCCTCATCCTGCTCTGGAACCGCGACCGGTTAAAAAGGAATTCCGCCTCACCCGAACATCAACTGCTGACGCGGAGGGGCGAAGAACCACCCGGGGCTAAATACGAAGGCGGGATTATTTCTTACCGCAGAGACACAGAGGCCCGATTGGTACTCTGGAGACGGGACGTGGGAGCAACATTCTGAGTCTTGATTCACTCCAAGACGCCAAGACGCAAAGATGATTGAGAATGGGATCGGCAACTTGGTGGTGAATGCCTGAGCTGGCAAATGGCCTGCCAGAGGAAATCTTGGCGTCTTTGCGTGAGACCAAAACTCCGTTCGAATCCTCAACGAAAGGTTCACGCCAAGACGCACGTCATCAAGCGCCCCGGAGCAGGGCACGAGGTTCGCCGCATGGAGGTTGCGCTCTGTCTTCTTGGCCCGTTCCACGACCGGCGGATTCATCTGCACTACACCGGCGTCACACGCTACTCGTTCAATGCCCCGCCCCGATACTGAGAGCGCAGATACGAGGACACGGCCCACGGGGATCTGTTCACCCATGAGGTCCGGTTAGGACATGACGGTCATTTGATTCACGAGTTGTTGTTCGAGTCCGCTCAGCCCCCGGCTACATTCTGGCAACCCTCCGGGTTGGCGTGGGCTCTACGAGAAGAAGCGTTCGGGGGGGGAGCAGGGGTTGGGGCTGGTAGAGGCGGTTGACCAAGGGCTCCCAACTCTCGTGGCAGGTCGCCTGCGACCTTGGCCATCGTCTTCTCTATGGCGCCGATGGTGCCCGCCTCCGGCCGGGAACACTTGTATTAATTCCTGTGGTACCCGGGATGCATTGACACCCGGAACAACAGCCCCTGGTCTTAGGAAGAGGTTAAGCGCCCCCGAGCGCCGCATATTCAAGGTGCGCAGCCAGCGTATTCGGAGTAAGTGTTATTCATGCTACCGCTCACCCGAATTTTTAAATCTAACCCCCATGAGATTCTCTGGCGGCTTATGATCCTGATGTAGCCTTCGCCGATGCCTACGCGTCTCATCGCTATGGTGCCTAACCCCGAGCCCAAGGGGCTCACCGAACGTCGGCCGCCGGCTGGAGCACCGTTACTCTCAAGCGCAAATAAACGGCCTCAGCGGAGCAATGAACAAGCGAAGGGCGCCGACAGCAACATTGCTTTTTGGAGATGGGGCCGCCATATTTCGAGGATAAATGGAACTATCTCCGCGATTTTTCAAAGTCCCGACCGGGCATTTTTTCCTGCTCGGCCCGCGGGGCACTGGGAAAACAAGCTGGACGCAGCAGCAGTTCCCCGACGCCTTGCGGGTGGACCTGCTCGACCCCGGCACCCTGCGGGAGATGGCGGCCCGGCCAGAACGGCTGCGCGAGCGGCTGGGAGCGATGCCAGGAAGGAAAACGTGGTGATTGATGAAGTGCAAAAACTCCCGGAACTCCTGGAGGTGGTGCATGGCCTCATCGAGGGGAAAACGGGCGTGCGCTTCGTGCTGACCGGTTCCAGCGCCCGCAAGCTGCGGCGCGGCGGAGTGAACCT
>JAYVTN010000281.1:0-2737 GCA_043788785.1 Spartobacteria bacterium
ACGAAGCGATCTCCAGGGAAAGTTCGCAACCCATTCAACGGTTGCGCTTGGAACGCCGGGAGGCGCTCGACGGGGATCCCCGCGCCATTGGCGCCGACCAGTTGAGGGCCCGGGTCGAGGGTGATTCCCTGCGCGTGTTAACCCTGCCGGTGGATACCGCCCAGGCGAGTGCTCCCAAAAAGGTTGCTGCCCGCATCGAGCGGGCAGAAGTCGATCGCGGCTGGAAAAACGCAGGCCCCAAGGAAGAAGTCGAAAAGCTCCGCGCCAAGATCAAGGAGGAGCCTGCAAGCGCCCCGGCGGGAACCGCGGCGGCCCCGGCTGTGCAGCTAGGAGAACAGAAGGTGGCGCCCCCTGGAACTGCGGAAACGCCCGTCTCCAAGGGCGGGGGAAAGCCAGGCCGCGAGGCGAAAGGCGGCCAGCCATTCTACCCACCTGCGCCAGCACCAACAGACACGCAGCCAGTTTCGGGCGAAAAACTAGCGGTCCCTGATACGCAGGCCGTCCCAGCCCAGCCAGCACCCCTCCCCAAGGGCGGGAAACTTCCCAAAGTGAAGGGTAACAAGGGCAAAGGGGGAGCCGTACCCGCTGAAAGGACGACTCCCGCTCAAACGCCAGCGCCCGCTGACACGCCAGCTCCCGCTGAACGGCCAGCTCCCGCTGAAAAGCCTGAGATGCCGAAGGCTTCTAAAAAGAATAAGAACAGGCCCGACCAGCCTCCTCGTACGGTGGCGGAACCGCAGCCTGGGGAGCAGGTCCCCGCAGCTGAAAGGACGACTCCCGCTCAAACGCCAGCTCCCGCTGAAAGGCCAGCTCCCGCTGAAAAGCCAGAGATGCCGAAGGCTTCTAAAAAGAATAAGAACAGGCCAGACCAGCCTCCTCGTACAGCGGCGGAGCCGCAGCCTGGGGACGAGGTCCCCGCAGCTCGCCCGCAGCATCCAGAAAAACAGGACCGGCCGCCAGCCGCCGGGCTGGATGCGGCACGGCAGAAGAACCGTGAGCCAAAAAACGAAGCCCGTCCGGCCCCAGAGCCAGCCGCGCCTCGAAGCGTCGAACACAAGGCGCCAAAGGCACCCGAAGCGCGCCCACAGCCACAGAGACCCGAGGCACGCCCCCCGGTAGCGCCTGCTGCCGCGATGCCCCAGAAGCACGATAAGGAAAAAGGCAAAGGCAAGGGAAAGGGCAAGGACGACAAAACGGAGGAAGCGCCCCGGTAGGGTCTCAGTGGAATTGAACTGAATCTCTCGCAGTATCCAACCCACAGGAGCGGTGTGAGAAACCGCTTCACAAGTCCCAAGGAATTCTGGTGGGCCTCCTCCTCGCGTGCGGGGCCTATCTCAAGCGCGGTTGTTGTTCGGTGTCCAATGTAGCCGAAGATATCGGCGAACGGCACCTTCAAGAGGCTAAAGCCTGAACTCCAACCCAGAAACGGTCCGATCCGCCGTCGGCTCGGGGAGCATCGTTTTGCGGACCTTCTCACGCAGCGTGGCTAGGCGGAAGGGTTTCTGCATAAAGTCCGCGAATGGAAGATCCGGGAAGCGGTTAAGGACCTCGGAATGGTCAAACCCGCTCATGAGCAAGACCGGGAAATTGGTATCCAACCCACGGATGTTTTCCAGCACCTTATCTCCGCCCATGTCTCCCAAAGTTAGGTCGAGGATTACGAGTATCAGGGTGGCGCGATACTGGGTGAATTCGTGAATGCCCTCGGCCCCGGTTGCAGCGACGCGTACTGAAAAGCCGAGGGCCTCGAGCATCGCGGCGGTGGCGGTGCGTACAGCTTCCTCGTCATCGATGACTAACACGGTTCCGGCACCTTTCCACTGGGGCGCTTCGGGCCTGGGCCCCGGGATTGGGGCAGCCAGTGTGCTAAGGGCTGGCAGGAGAACGCGTATGCACGTGCCCTTGAAGGGTTCGCTGTGGATGCCGACCGCCCCTTTGTGGCCGCGCACAATGCCCAGCACGGCCGCCAGTCCCAACCCGCGTCCGGTGAATTTGGTGGTGAAGAAGGGTTCGAAAACACGGGCAAGAACTTCGGCGGGCATCCCCGGACCGGAGTCGGCGACTTCCAAGCAAAGATAATCGCCTTCGGGCACATTCAATGACAAGTGCATGCTGGCGAGCAGCGCTGCATCGGCATGGATACGGGAGGTGGCGACCCGAATGGCTCCGGGTTGGTCCCCGAGGGCTTCGGCTGCGTTAGTGAGCACGTTGCAGAGGACCTGTCGGATCTGGGTCGGATCGCCCAGAAACGCGGGGAGCCCGGGTGCCAGCGCATAATCAATTGGGTTCCGTTTGGCGGCCGATCCGAGCACCATGGCGCTTTCCTGGACCATCACATTGAGTTCGAGGCGGACCGCAGCAAAGCAGCCGCGTCCCGAGTAGGCGAGCATTTGACCGCAAAGGTCTGCGGCCCGGGTTGCTGCGTTCTCGATCTGGGCGAGCACCGGTTGGAGTGGGGAATGAGGGGCGAGGTCGATTCGGGCCAGGCAAGCATTGCCGAGGACTCCGGTGAGCAGGTTGTTGAAATCATGGGCGATGCCGCCCGCCAATACGCCCAAGCTCTCCAGCTTCTGGGCTTCCTGGAGTTGGCGCTCGAATGCTTTGCGTTCCTTGTCGGCCTCTCGACGCTCACTGATGTCCCGGCAAAAACCCAGGATACGCAACCCGTTTGCCGACTTACGTGTGCTAGCGTTGGCTTCGACCGGGACCAGGCGCCCATCGGGGGTTTGGAACTCGA
>JAYVTN010000282.1:0-6077 GCA_043788785.1 Spartobacteria bacterium
GGAACATCGCCACGTACATCCACAACCAGTACATCAACTATTCGAACATCTGCATCCTTTCGTGTGAGTTCTGTGCGTTCGGTGCGAAACGGCGGGAAGCACACGCTTTCCAACTCAGCGTGGAGGAGATTATCGAGAAGGTCCGCACCGGGCTGAGGGCTGGCGTCACTGAAATCCACATGGTCGGGGGACTTCACCCGACCTTGAAGGGAGACTGGTATTTGGACCTCCTCAGGGGTCTGCGTACGCTGGACCCGAACCTTTTCATCAAGGCGTTCACGGCGGTGGAGATTCGGCATCTCGCGCAACGGGTTTTTAAGATATCCATTTCGGAAACCCTCGAACTGCTACGAAGTGTGGGTTTGGGGGCCATCACCGGGGGCGGCGCGGAGATTTTCGATCCAACGGTACGTGAACGCATTTGCAAAGGCAAAGAGAGTGCCGGGCAATGGCTGGAGGTGCATCGGATTTGGCATGAATTGGGAATGCGCAGTACGGCGACGATGTTGTTCGGGCACATCGAAACCCACGCGCATCGGGTCGATCACTTGGGCCGGCTCCGGGCGCTTCAAGACCAGACGCAAGGGTTCACGGCATTTATCCCGTTTGCATTTGAGCCCGCGGGCGCACGGCCTCAACTGCGTCACATAGCATATGCCTGTGCGCAGGATGCGCTAAAGAATCTGGCGATCAGCCGGATCTACTTGGACAACTTCGACCATATCACCGCTTACTGGATCAGTCTGGGACTTCCCCTGGCCTCCGTGGCCCTGAGCTATGGGGTCGATGACTTGCATGGGACCATCATGGAAGAAAAGATTTTCCATATGGCGGGTTCCAAAACTCCCCAACAACAGAGCACGGCGGCATTGGAAAAGGCGATCCGTGAAGCCGGCCGCCAACCCATGCAGCGGGACACCTGGTACCGCCACATCGTATCTTCGGCGGCCCCTCGGGAATCGGCGCCGGCAGTGGCGGGCGCGTGAGTGCGTGCCCGGTTCTGGAGTCGTTGCGGATCGGCTGCGTTCAGTACCTGAACGCGTTGCCGCTCATCTACGGGTATACGGGCCCGGTGACCTACGATCACCCTTCGGCGCTGGCCAAGCAGCTCGCACGGGGAGATCTGGATGCGGGCCTCGTGCCGATCTACGAAGCCTTGGGTGCCCGCCACTACCTGTTGGTGGACGGAGTTTCCATTGCCTGCGACGGGCCGGTTTACAGTGTGTTTCTCGCCCACCGCAAGACGCTCCAGAAGACCGCTTCGATCGCCATGGATCCGGGTTCGCTCACCTCCGTCCATTTGCTCAAGGTCCTGTTGGCCGAGTTTCATGGAATCGCGCCGGTATACGTGGGACTGGAGGAAGCGCCAGAAGCCGATGCGATGCTTCTTATCGGAAACCAGGCCATTGAGTTCCGGCGTGCGCACCCGGACGACTACCAGTTCCTGGATCTCGGCCAGGAATGGAAGCGTTGCACCCGTTTGCCCTTTGTCTTCGCTGTGTGGATGCTGCGCCCGGGCCTGCCGGATCCCAAGAGGCTGGGGGACGGGTTTCGAGCCCTGAAATCAGAGGGTTGCCAGAACGTGGAATCCATCGTCGCCTCCAGTTCATTCCAGGACTCCGATTTCCGCTTCCAATATCTTACGCGGTACATCCGGTACGGACTGGGCGCCCCTGAAAAAAGTGGGATAGAGAAGTACCGGAGTCTGTTGCTCAAACACGGCTTGCTTCCCGGAAACGCGGAGCCGCTGGAGTTTGTCTGAAATGAGGCCGGCTGAGGGCGAAAAAGCCGATCGGTTCCACGGGTACAGCCCGATATCGAATCGGTCGCGGAATTTATCCGGCTGTACACGACGCAGAACCGGCGGTGGCTTTCACCCAAGCTCCTTGTGGGGGAGAGTTACGGCACCACCCGGGCCGCGATCCGGGGAGTGAACGGGTCGAGTACGATCCCAGCTTCGAGTTGCTCAAGGGGCCATTCGAGGCCGCCATCAATGACTATCTGCGCCGCGACCTGCGGTTCGAAAGCGATTTGCCCTACGAAATCCTCGCCGACGTGGGACCTTGGAAGCTTGGAAGCTTGGATCGGAAAACAGGTGCCTCAATGTGGCAGAAAGCCTGAGGGGAAGCGCTGTACCGCAACCCGGCTCTGAAGATTTGGTTTGCCTCCGGCTACTACGATCTGGCGACGCCCTATTTCACCACGGACTATACGATCCGGCAGATGCTGCTGGACCCTGAACTGCGTGGGAATGTGCGGCGGACGGGGTACGAGGCGGGGCACATGTTTTACAGCGAGGAGACCCAGTTGCGGCGCTTCAAAGAGGATTTCCGCGCATTCGTGGGAGATCTCAAGGCGACCCGGTAAGCCAGCCAACGCCAAAGTGGCGCAGAGCAGAGGTGGCAGAGAAATTCAATCCGGGGCTCAAGTCCAACTCCCGCCTTCGCCTGTGACTGCTTATTTTCCCGGTCAGAGGGCAAACCGGGATCAGGCAGCGAACTGGGCGATCATCACGTCCAGACTGATTACAAGATCTCGGAGAGCGGTCCGATAGGGACTGGCCGGGAGGATTTGGAGCTGGCTGCCTGCATTTGAAAGCATCGTACGGCCGGTCTCGACGGCAGCCTTGATGGCGCCCGATTCCAAAGCGGTTTCCACCAATGCACTGAGCGCCTCGTCGCCTCCATTAAGGATCACTTCACTCAGGCGCTGGCGTTCGGTAGGGCTGCTATGCTGAAGGAGATGGAGGATGGGCAGGGTCAACTTGCCCTTACGCAGGTCGCTGCCGAGGGTTTTACCCGATTGCGCCTCGGTGCCGATGATGTCCAAGCAATCGTCGTAGATCTGATAGGCAGTTCCCAGGCAGAGCCCATAAATCCTAAGGGCTTCCCGTACTTGGGCGTTGGCCCCGTTGAGCAAGGCGCTCAGTTCGGTAGCTGCCGCAAACAGGGCGCCGGTTTTCATCTCGATGATCTTGTAGTAATCGGGGACACTGAGACTGAGATCGAAACGGCGTTGGGTTTGGATGATTTCCCCGGAGCACACCTCGCTTGCCGCATCGGCAATACGGCGGGCGACCTCGCTGTTATCGAAAGAGCTCGAGAGTTTGAGAGCGTGGGCGAAAAGACAATCCCCCAGAAGGACCGAGATGGCATTGCCCCACTTGGCATTGGCCGTTGGCTGGCCCCGACGCTTGTCGGCCCCGTCCAGGATGTCATCGTGGACCAAGGTAGCCGCGTGGATGAGTTCCACAACGACCGCGAGATTGAATTGGCCTTCGGAGATTGTCCCGGTAGCACCCCCAGCTAAGAGCGCCAGCGCCGGACGGAGCCGTTTGCCATGGCTTTCAATGGCGTAGGCGACATAGCCCTCCACGGCCGGGTCAAAAGCCCGTGCTTGTTGGCGGATCCGCTCTTCAACGGATTGAAGTTGGCCAGCTATCAACGCGAAAGTGCTTTTGAGGGGTTGGGATTTGGCGGGAGCTGGATCGAGGTTGGCGGTCTTCTTCACTGGGCGCAGGATAGGAATGGGGGGGTGGAAGTCAATGCAGGGGCTGGGGTGTGAACCTACCCCCACCTAAGATGCGCCAACAAAGACACCCCCAACAGGTGGGGGCGTTTCCGATTAAGCTCTGGAAACCGGATCGATCCAAAGAGCTTCTTTCGGGTTTTCAGGGCAGCGGGGCGAAAACAAGAGCAAGCCAGGGGGGAATAGCGGGCCATGGCGGAAATTAATTTTGCGTGTTGTCACTGCGGACAGACCATTGTGGCCGATGCCGCCGCAGCGGGATTGCGGGCTGAGTGTCCCAGTTGCAGGCAATTGTTGACCATTCCGGGAGCGAGCTTCTCCCAGGAAGAGGACGATGGTGAGCACTGGGGGACGGGGGAGAAGGAGGAAGAGTGGACCTTGGGAGTGGGCGGCCCGGAGTGGAGCTTCCTCCACCAACAATGGGAGTTGATGGTCCAGCAGTGCGAGCGCCTCAGTGCCCAAGGGTTGCGCACGTTGGCGGAGCTCAAATTCTTCAGAGCCGACCGGGAGCGGATGCGGCTGCGGGCGCGGACATTGAAAAAAGAGGTCGAGCGCGTGCAAACCGAATTGAAGGCTAAGGAGGCAATGCTCGAAGGCTTGTGGACGCAGGTTGGGACGCTGGAGGGGGATTTGGAAATTGCCCGATTGCAGTCGCTCGCGGCGCTGGACCAGCTGGAGATCAAGGAAAAGCTGCTCGCAGGGGCCCAGGCTCGCCGGATGGAGTCCGAGCGCCACCGCGAAGCCCTGTGCGAGGATGGCCAAGAGGTGGCCCGCCAAGCCACCGAGCTCCAGCGGGAAATCGGCGGATTACAAGGACTTCAAGAGCAATTGAGCGACAAGGAAAACCAACTCAGTGCCGGGCGGCTTGCATTAGAGGCGGCCGAGGCGGGCCGCCGGGCATTGGCGGAGGAATGCCGGGGGCTGAAGGTGCGGTTGGAGCAAAGCGAGCAGCTGCCTTCCCAAGAAATCCCGGCCACGGAGCTTGCCGCGCAAGGAGAGCGCCTGGCCCGAATCCAGGCGACCATCCGTGACCGGCAGCAGGAGGCGCTAAAATGGCAGGAGGAGGAGCGCAAAGCCAGGGCGGCCTTGGAAAGGGTGGAGAACCGCCTAGGGGTGGCCCGTCAGGAACTGGCGGGCACGGAGGCAGCCGTCGACCACCGCAATGAAAAGGAGGCCCAGCCCGATGCCGAACATTTGCGGGGCATTGTGCAGCGGCAAAACGGGGAGATTCAGTGGATGCGGCGCGAGCTGCGCCGACACCGCAGGGCGCGGATCGCCCTGAGGCTGGCGTATGTGCTTTTTGCATCGGGCTTGTTGGGTTTACTTTGGGGAGCGCTGGAGATGATAGGGAGAAAATGATGGGTCCAAGGGGCTTCCAGATGACTCACACGGAGGCGCGGAGCACGGGGAGGGGGCTGTCCTCAAAAGTTGGTGCCGCAATTTCGCACTTTCCCAACAATGAGCGCTCTCTCCGCCCCCGCGCGTCCGTTCCCCGCCCAGCGAGGCCTCCTCCTCAGCGCCGCGCAGCGGCTTCGTTCAACAAGTCGGTGGAGTGAAGCTGGTATGGGTTGCATCGCATAATACGGGACAGCCCTACGAAGAATTGGGCATCAGGGGAAATCCAAACGTAGGTCAGTGCTGGCGATGGCGAGCGGAACAATACGATGCCACCGTGGCGAAGCTCGACGAATGTTTTCAAGGCGGGGGAGGGGGGCGGGCTGCCGGGTCGGGGCGCGCTTGCCAGCGCTGGAGGCGCTCCATAGGATAAAGCTCCCTGACATGCGTATCCTTGCAATCGACCCCGCCCTTCGAAGTACCGGCTATGCCGTGCTGGAACGGGTCGGAGGCAAGCTGCGGGCATTGGTGTACGGCACCATCAAGAACGGCCCGAAGCTATTGCCCTCGGGATGTTTGGTGGCCATCCATGAACGTGTGAGCGAATTGGTGCGCGAGCATCAGCCGGAGTGCGCAGTCTTTGAAGCCATCATCTACGTTCAAAGCCATCGTACCGCGATTACCTTGGGCTCCGCGCGTGGGGCAGCGTTGCTGGCGGCTGCGGCCCGTGGTCTTCCGATCTATGAGTACGCGCCCCGGCGGGTGAAGCAGTCCGTTGTGGGGCGGGGCGGTGCCGACAAAGGCCAGGTCGGGTTTATGGTGCGGGCCCTCTTGGGATTGACCGAGAACCCGACTCCGGATGCCGCAGACGCTTTGGCCATCGGATTGACCCACTTCCAGACGGCTGACAGCGTCAACAATGGGTTAATGACGGTGGCACGGATTTGAGACTCCTCCTGCATCCTCCTGCTCCTAAACAACATTGGAACTTGGACAAGGGGAGTAGTTGGCCTCGGGCGGGGCTGCCTGACCGCAGACGGCCCGCGGGCAGGCTCAAACGGCGTGTGCGTCTTGTGTTGATGTCTTCCGTGCACAGGGAACCCCTTTCCTGAAATCCCTAGCCCGACTTTCGCTACTGGAGGGGGCCATAGTGTGTAAGTAGCTGGAAATCAGGGCGCCGACCGAAAAGGTCTCCCCTACAAGGCCGCTTAGGC
>JAYVTN010000283.1:0-2336 GCA_043788785.1 Spartobacteria bacterium
CTTGTCCCCCAGCGTCGCCCGGCTCATATCCTCACCGGACACGGCCTCCCGTGTTTGGGTTCCCAGCCGGGTGGGGGCCTCCTTCTGCGTCAGAGCCGCTTCGCCTCCTCCATCAGGCCCGCCTCCAGGGGGCCCCTCGTTGGACTCCCTGGCAAAAGCCGCCAGCTGCTTATCCATTGCGTATTCACCCACACCGTCCCCTAAACACTTTTTGCACGCGCCCGCACTCTCGGCCAAGGCCTTCTTCAGCTTCGCAATCTTTGCTGGATCGAGTTCCTTGAGTTTGCTGGGATCCAACTCCTTCATGGCCTGCATGGCAGCCGGATTGAGCGACAACGCACTGTTCTCCAAACCCTTCAAGGCAGCCGACCACTGCTTGAGCGCCTCGGGTTTGGCATCCGCTTTTGCCGCGTTGGCTAGGCTGCGCTCGGCCTTCTCACTGGCTTGCTCAAACTCGCGCAACGAATGGGCCAGGTCATCGCGCAAGCTGTCGCCGGCTTCCAAACTATGGTGGCGGTACCATTCCTCTGCGGGTTGATCACGCAAGGCATCCAGCTTCTGCTGGAAAGCGGCAAGCGCCTCTGGCTTGACGACCTCCGGTTCGCGCATCTTTTCCAACCACTCGGAGACTTGGCTCCACGCGGGTGGGATCTGTCCCGGCAGATTGGCCGCGGTCTTGAGCGATAAGGGAATGAGCATTGCGAACAGCAAAAAAGCCGAGGCCAGTAGGGAAGCTCCTCCGACCCGTGCCCACTCCAAGCCGAAACCGTCCTTGACTGGAATGGGTGAAGGCCATGAGGCAATACCGGCTGCGGCCGCCGAGAGCCGGTTTTTGAGGCCCAGTACGATTTCCAAACGAACCAGTCCATCTTGACAGGAGTACGCCCGGGGTCGGACCCGGACAAGAGCGACAAGCGTCGCGCCTAGAAACGTCACGGCCAAGGAGAGCCAAATGGGTTGCAGATTCCACCCTGCCCGGCGGGCCACCAGCAGCAAACATCCCGCAGCGACGCTCAGTGCGGCGCCGATGGGCAAGAAAAACGAAAGCCAGCAGGCGAAGTTCCAACGCAGCGCCACCGTGCGGGCCTGCCGCAGCCAAAAACGTTGTGCCATAAGGTGTAAGTTCTTCCTCCAGGCCCGCACAATGGCAAGCCGTTATCCTAAATGAAGGATGAAGTAGGGGTGTTGCGTGGGCCTACAACCCATGCACGGGTGGGCGCTACTGCCAGATGGGGGTGGTCCATGGGCTGGAAGCGTGCCACATGGCCCCGCCAAACTTGGAATCGTCCGCGAATCGTCGTTGACCAATGGTGCCACAACCCAGCACCCTATTGAATTCCACAACCCAAGACCATGAGCCCTTCCTTACTCCATCGCGCCCTGTTGCCCACACTCATCGGCATCTACGCTCCGGCCACCCTGTTTGCAGCCCCGGAGCGGATCAAACCCAATAAAGGCGATCACATCGCCATTGTCGGCAGCGGCTTAGCCGATCGCCAGCAGCATTCCGCATGGCTCGAAGCGCTCATCCAAAAAGCCTATCCCGACCTGGAGTTGACCATTCGCAACCTAGGATTTGCCGCCGACGAGGTGAACGTGCACCCGCGCTCCGACGAAGTCCCCACGACCAGTTACTTCCTGGGAATGAAAAAGGGCGAATTGAAGACTAACGTTGGCAAGACCGACGTGATCTATCACGCAGGCACCGATTTCCATGCCAATGTCATTCTAGCGTACTGGGGTTTCAACGAATCCTTCCGGGGCCAAGCCGGCTTGGGCGATTTCAAGAACCACCTCGATAGCTATCTCAAGGAGCAGCTGGCAGCCGACTATGGCGCAGGCAAACCCCGGTTGGTTCTCCTCTCGCCCATTGCCCACGAGAATCTTCACGATCCCAACTACCCCGACGGGACCAACAACAACAAGAATCTCGAGCTCTACACGGTAGCCATGTCGGAAGTGGCCGCGGCAAACAACGTACCATTTGTAGATCTCTTCCACGCGTCCTTGGAGCTTTTCAAGAAGGCAACCAAGCCGCTCACCATCAATGGCATCCACCTTTCAGAGGCCGGCGACATGCAACTGGCTCCCATCCAGTTCGCCGGGATTTTTGGAAAGACTGCGCCCCAGATTGACGGCTCGGTATCCCGGATCCGCGTGGCAGCGGTGGATAAAAACGAGCAATGGCATCACCGGTATCGGACCGTTGACCAATACAACATCTTCGGATCGCGCTCGCGGATCAAATACGAGGGAGTCGACAACGCCACAATCCTAGGACAGGAACTTGCCCAGCGTGACGTAAAGACTGCCAACCGCGACAAGGCCGTCTGGGC
>JAYVTN010000284.1:0-3038 GCA_043788785.1 Spartobacteria bacterium
CATAATCGGAGCGGGCCTGGAGTTCGGTCGAGCGGGCCCGCGTGAGCGCCACCCGGGTATCGAGCACCTCCAGTTGAGTGCCAGCCCCAGCCGCCAACCGCTCGCTGGCCAAGCGCAAGGATTCCAATGCTTGCTCAACGCCTTTGCTCTGGCTTTGGATGGTTTCGCGAGCTTGTTGGAGATTGGCGAAAGCCTGCTGGACTTCCAGTTCGGTCTGGTGGACCGAGTCGTCGTAATTGATCTTTGCCGATTCCAGGCGGGCTCGCGCCTGTTTGGTGCGTCCGTATGTGGCTAATCCGTCGAATATCTCCCAGCGGCCCGTAACGCCAAAAAACCACCCATTGACCACATCACCCAGATCGTCGCTCAGGCGGGAGTTGCGGAATTCATATCCGGCATTGGCATCCAACCGGGGCTTGTAGCCTGCCAAAGCCACCTTGATTTGCTCGGCTTCGATCAAGATATTCTGCCGCTGCACTTTCAAGAACGGGCGCCGCTCTTTGGCCAATTGCAAAGCATTTTCCAAGCTGATCTTCCGGAACGGGACGGTTAAGTCTCCGACCACATTGAACTCCGGTTTGCCAATGGGGCCGGGATCCGCTCCCAAGGTGCGGGCCAGTTCGAATTGCGAAATGAGGTAGTTGTTCCGGGCCCGGATCAGCAGCGGCCGGGTATTGGAGAGTTCCACTTCGGAACGTAACACATTGAAGCGCGGCACTGTCCCGGCCTCAAAGCGGTTGCGCTGGTCCTCGAGTTGCCCGGTGGTCAACCGGATGGACTCTTCCTGCACGGTGATCAGCGCCCGGTTCAGTAACACGCTATAAAACTGGCTGCGGACCTGGGATATAACCCGGTCCACGACATCGCGCAGATTCCAGTAGCTGGAATCCTCGGTAAATTTCGCAATCTTGAGAGCCGCGCGGACTTGACCCCCAGCGTAAAGCACTTGGCGCACTTCGAAGGCGACCCGCCAGGATTTATCACCCGAGCCGAAGCTACTCGTGGATTGATCCCCTTGGATGCCTTGGGCTCCCTGGCTCCCTTGAGTATTGCTCTGGCCGTTCTGGGCGGAATCGCCGCTGCCCTGGTTTGCGCTGTTTTGGCCTTGTTGCTGGTTGCCGGAGTTCGAGCCTTGGTTGCTGGCTTGGGCTCCAGATTGGGCTCCTCCTGAACCTCCGCGGCCGCCTTCTAGTAATCGGGGGTCCTGCTGGGTATAATTGGCGGTTGCCGTCAGGTGAGGCAGGGCTTGGGCTCGGATTTCGATCACTTGTCCACGGGTCCGCTCAATTTCCTGAATGGCTTTGAGGAGCTCGGGGTTTTGGTGCAGGGCGATATCCACGGCGCGCTCGATGCTCAAATTGCCATCGACGGTGCGCTGGATGAGAGGATGAGTGGTTTGACCCGCTCGCGTTAAGGTAGGGACTAAGAGCACGGCCAGAGCGAGCAGGTGGGGGATGCGATTAGTCATTTAGCTTGGCAGTACGTGAAAATCTTCTCGTAGATGAGCAGCCAGCTGCGCTGCTCATCGGCTTCGAGATGGGTCATGATTTTCATTAGATCGGTCACCATGTCCTCGCGAACCTCAGCCACGAGGCAACGGCCTTTGGTGGTCGCCTCCACAAGGATTTTGCGTCGGTCCACGGTGTCATGGCAACGGGTCGCCAGGCCCAGCCTTTCCAATCGATCCACCAAGCCGGTGGCGGCAGCGGTGGTATGTCCCATTTTACGGGCGGCCTCGCTCATCGAGAGCCGCCCATGTTGGGTGAGAAAGCCCAACAAACAATATTGGGGGAAGGAAACGTTGCAGCGGGCCAGTTCCTTGGAGAGGTTAAGGAGAAAACAACGTTGGAGGACGGTGAAAATATCCGAAAGCCTCTCAGCAGCAGAGCGCATAGCGGCGTTGGATTGCTTTTGGGCCATCGATTAAGGCCCTTTATAATAAAAGCCGCCCACCTCCGGTCAATCTTGATCCACTCCTTGAGCGGCAATCCAGTTTGCACTCCGTTCCCCGGCCCGATACGTTGCGCCCCATGGAACTGGATTTCTTGCGCTCTGTGTCAATTCTGCGCGACTTGACGGCCCCCGAACTTGAAGGCTTTGCCAAGCTGTTTGCCTCCCGCCAAGTCTCAGGTGGTGAGAAGATACTTGAGGAGGGCCAACCCGTAACCACCTTCTCAATCGTCTGCGAAGGGATCGTCCATGTGCGGCGACTAGCCCAGAAACGAGAGATTTTGCTGGGCCGATTGGGGGTGGGTGCATTTTTCGGCGAGATCAACCTGTTTGATCCCGGAGTGGCCACAGCCAGCATCTATGCCATGAAGCCGGTTAAACTTGCGGTCGTTGACTACGACTCCTTGCTTGCCTTCCTATCAAGCAACCCGGTGACCGGGTATAAAATTGTCTGCGGGATGATGGGGGAGATGGCGCGCCGTTTACGCCAAACCAGTTCGCGGTTGGTCAACACGGTCTACTGGTCCAATAGCGGGGGGGCCGCTGGCGGGATTACCCGGGTTTCCTGAGCCCGCTTGGCCTCCGGGCAACACACGATGCAAGCCGGGCATCGCAGTTTCGATGTTTTGCACGTCGCGACGGCGCTTCAATTGAAGGCGCGCCAATTCTTGACGTTCGACGCCCGCCACGTGGCGCTGGCCAGGGCCGCCGGGCTCAAGAGTCGACCATGAAGAGGCAAACCCGCCCCCGGCCTCAGAAACTGATACCGGTCGCATCTTTGAAGGGAAACGGGCTGTTGTATCGACGGCCGGAAATCGCCCGCCCGTAGACACTTCCAAGGCGCAACCGCTGAACTCCTTCTTCGCTCCACCGGCGACTGTATTCACGATGGAATCCGCCCCCCCAAATCACCCGTGTGCCCCCCGGGACATCTCGGAGCGATGTCCCTACCGCCGATGAAAGCACGCCAGAACGCGTGCGCTACCCGGCACCGATCAGCGCTTCCTGAGCTCCGACATCCGGCGCAGCGGACGGTTTACGGCACGTCGAGCACGAGCATCGCCTGCGTGCCGTCGACGAAGGTCGCC
>JAYVTN010000285.1:0-3421 GCA_043788785.1 Spartobacteria bacterium
CCCTAACCCGGGGTGGGCGCGGTTTTTTTGACACCCACGGAGGGTGCGGGGGAAGCCCAGTGGTTAGAGTGTAACGGAAACCAGAAGGCTTAAACTTCCCGCTCGCACGGGGTGCGCCCCCATGACAGTTTTGCTCATGCCTAAACGTCCGAGCAAAAAGACCAAAGAGCCGAATCCAACGGGCAAGCCGGGCCAAGCCAACTCCGACCAACGTGCACAGCAGGGTCGGCGCGACTTAGATGCCAAGGCGATCCTTGGGAAGTTCCAAGGCCGCAAGTCGGTTTAGTGAGGATGGGCTGCCGTGGGGCGGGGCAGCCAAGTGCCCTGTGGCATAATGCTTTTAGCCCATCAACGCCATGGGCAGTCTCCATCCACATGTCCCGATGCCATGGGCTGGAGGCCATGGGCTGGAGGCCATGGCACAGGCCCCGGCACTGCCGCCCCTTTATCCGCGGTTCCCGAAATCGTCCATGTGCGTTTGCTGAGCACTCCGGGAATCAGGCGTGATCCGGTTGGCGCTTGTGTCCCACGACGCGGTGCCTTGATCCATGGTCCGGGTAGTTTCCCGGCTGTAAGGGCCGCTGCTGTAGGACCGCCCCGTATACCGGCGCCCCGCCTGGGGATGGTCGTTCAGGCCGTGAACGGCTGGGGGGAGGCTTCCGATAAATGCCCACACGCTGGAGGGACGAGCGGAGTCCATGGGCTGGAAGCCCATGCCACGGGTCACAGGTCGGCGCCGTAGGAGATCATGCGCCGGTACTCGCGTACGATCTCGGTAAGAGCCAATACGAAGGCTTGCCGCTGCAAGTGTTCGGGCGCGTGTTGGGGGCTCTCGAGAATAATCTCCACCGGCGCGGGCCGGGTCCCGGGTGGGGCGGTCAAAATCCCGTCATAGGCCGTGTGGATGATGCCGTTGACAGCATGGAATCCGTCGATAATCGCGGCCTGGTTGACGGGAAGGGCGGCTTCGGCAGCGGCCAAGGCTGGCTTTAGCAGATGCTCGGTGAGGGTAGCTCCTTGAACGAACCCATATAGACCATCGCTGGTGTCGTCGGAGTGCAATGCGATGATCCCTTGGAAATGGTTAGCCGCCAACTCCTGTTCGAGCAGTACGATCTCGGGTTCCGTTGAGCCGCGCCAGAACTCGCGGTTGAGATCCTTCCCGTTCCGCGAATGCCGGGTCCCGTCTTCGTATCCGGTGGGGTTGCAGAGCGGGTAAATGTAAAAATGATAGGCCCGCCCGAGCACCGGGTTCTCCTCCATCAAAGCCAGAAAGTCGATCAGCGCGCGTACGCCGGCAGGTTCATCGCCGTGGATGCCCGCAAAAATGGCCACTTTCAAGGGCGGGTCCCCATGGTTGGCTCCACGGAAGATGAGCCGAGCCAGATAGTAGGGTTCCCCGTCGTGTTCCCAAGTGCCCACCGAATCGGCGATCCAATTGTGGGCTGTCTGGCCGACCTGCCGGAACAGGGGGTTGAGCAATTCGTCGATAGACCGTCTCAGGTGGGAGGCGGACTCGTCGAATTCGGGATTGATCGGCAGCATGCTCATCCCTTTAACGCAAATTAACTTGGGCCGCCATTGCCATTGGCAAAATGGCCGGGTTCCCCGTTAATGCGTCGATGAAATCCCCGCGCACCCTGTTGTTCCTACTACCGTTGTTTTTCCTCGGAGGCTGCTTGGATGTGGAAAAAGTGGTTAAGATCAATCCCGACGGGAGTGGAACGGTCACCGAGCGCGTGCTTTTGGGAAAAGCCGTGGTCGAGCAGATGAAATCCATGGCAACGGCTTTTGGGGGCAAGCCAGGAGATGACAAAGGGATGAATTTGGCGGACGAAAAGAAGGCTAAGGCGGATGCTGCCAAGATGGGGGAGGGAGTCACGGTGGCGTCGGTGAAGAAGATCAGTTCCGCCAATGGCGAGGGAGCGGAGATTGTTTACGCTTTCAAGGACATCAACAAACTCAAGCTCGACCAGAACCCGAGTTCCTCCATGCCTGGCGGCCCCGGTGGCGGGCCGTCGGAGTCCGGCGCTAAGACGGAACTGGTCACGTTCCTTTTGACCAAGGGGTCGCCTGCGACGTTGGTGGTGACGATGCCTAAACTGGTGTCCAAGAAGGCAGACAAAGAGGATTCCAAGGAAACGCCCCCTGCGGCCAACAACGAGATGGCTGCGGAAATGGCCAAGCAGATGTTCAAGGACATGCGGGTCAAGCTGGGTCTCGAGTTTGCCGGGAAGATTGTCACCACCAATGCCGAGTACCACACGGACTCGCAGGTGACCCTGATGGAAATGGATTTTAACAAGCTGCTGGCCGATAGCGCGAAATTCACGGCCCTGACGAAGGCCAATCCGCAGTCGTTGGAGGAAGCCAAGGCACTGATGAAGGGATTGGATGGAATCAAAGTGGAAACCTCGCCTCAAGTGACCGTGAGTTTCCAATAGGGCCGAGGGGAGAATCTGAAGTCCAAAGGGAGTTAAAGGACTTAAAGGACTGAAAGGGACCTAAAGGGACCTAAAGGGACTGAAATGCGATGACACCCGAGAGCACTTGGTTGCTGGTGGGCGTGCTGGTAGTGGCCGCCCTTTATTCGTCGGTGGGGCACGCGGGCGCCTCAGGTTACATCGCTGTTATGGCGCTCGCCGGCTTCGGGGCGGAGTTCATCAAGCCATCAGCGCTTTTGCTCAATGTCCTCGTGGCTGTCTTGGCGACTCTCCAGTTCTGGTGGGCCGGCCATTTCTCGTGGCGCCTTTTCTGGCCATTGGTGGTGGGCTCGCTGCCCGCGGCTTACATTGGAGGCGGGTTGCACGTCGCTCCCGAAGTTCTGCGGGTGCTGCTGGGTGTCGTGCTCCTATTCTCGGCTCTCCGGTTTGCGCTCGGCTCAGTCGCCGATGCCGACGGTCGGCTGCCTGCCGTGGGTTGGCTGCTAGCCTCGGGCACCGTGTTGGGATTCCTGGCCGGACTGACGGGCACCGGTGGCGGGATTTTCCTGACACCCCTGTTGTTGTGGTTGCGTTGGGCGCCGACCAAAACGGCATCGGCAGTGTCTGCGGCCTTCATCCTGGTGAACTCGATGGCGGGGTTGGCCGGTTACGTGCAAAAGGGGGGGCAGATTCCTGCAATGGGAACAAGCATGGGAATTGCCGCTTTGGTGGGGGGCGGCATTGGGGCGACCCTTGGGAGCCGAAAACTGAGCGTCCCGGTTGTGCGTCGGCTGCTGGCCGTGGTGCTGGCCATAGCGGGAGTGAAACTGGTTGCGGGACTGTAGTCTCGTGCGTGGACCTTGGGTTCGCTTACGTCTTTTTGGTCCTTTTGGTCGTTTCTCGAATGGACCCGATGGACCCGATGGACCCGATGGACCCGATGGACCCGATGGACCCGATGGACCCGATGGACCCGATGGACCCGATGGACCCGATGG
>JAYVTN010000286.1:0-13267 GCA_043788785.1 Spartobacteria bacterium
CGTCACCGGGAAATGCTGTTGCTAGCACTTCTGGCATCGGTTTTGTCGCTGGAATCTTTCCTGGTCAACGGAAGCATCGGGATCAATCTCTCCGATGAAAGACAGCGCTAGTTGATCGGAACGCACGAGAGTCCGGAGCCGGGATCTAACGCCAAGAACCCCAAGGCTCCACAGAGAGCAGGAGGACTGTGGCCGCAGACCTGGCTGCCCAGCAGGGCCGCTCGGCTTGAGTTCTCGAGCTGCCAATGCAGCCGCTGCGCAAGCATGATATGCCTTCTCCTTCGGCAACGAGCTAGTGGAGGATGCCGACCATCATCAAGGCTGCGAGCAAGCGCCAGTATACGCAAGCGGCTCTCCGGGCTGAGCACTACGATCAACCCAGCCCATTGACATCTCTCCCCGGAATATTTTTAAAGTGTGATACCCATGATCCCAGTCACCCAACGCCTCCACCTTACTGCTGCGGTTTTGTTTTGCGTCGCTTGCTGCGAAATCGCTCCGGCGTTGTCGGCTACGTTTTCCGACATTCCCGACTCCCCAGATCCGCAGCTGATCGTTACGGGGACAACGGCGCCGCTGAGTTCGGAATTGGAGGCCAAGATCGGGGTCTCGATTCCGGGCAACGTCCAGGGCAGGGCCGTCGGCGGGAATATTGCTGCCGGAAAGCTCAAGCTGAGCGGGGACACGGAGCTGACACTATTCTATCGGTTTTTAACCGACGAAAAGCCCTTATCGAGCTTCGACCTGGCGTTCACGGTGCTCAATCGTCGGCTCGAGGTTCTCGAACGCAGTACCATCCTCGCAGGCGTTTCCACCGAACATGCCGGCAAAGGATTTGCTCGTGGCACCGGAATCCGCGCGTCCTCCTTCCACATCAATAAAAACGACAACGACTTTGCTGTGGGATTGGTTGATACCGGCGACACTCTCGTTCCCTCCGGTCTGGAGTTTCTGCTCGTGGATACCGGGGCGATTTCTTCGGCGGCGGTAACCGGCTTGCCAATGGCGATCATCCAGCGCGAAGCGGCCATCTCTTCAATCAATACGGCGATGCGCGACGTCAACGGCCGACTTTTTCGGCTGCGCTCCCGGCAGGCGGACGCCGGGCCGAATGAAGCGCTCTCCAAGGAATCGGTCGCGATCGATGCGAAAGCAAAAACGGCACTTTCTGCCGACTCGGCCTTTGGGCAAGTGGAACTTTTCGGCTCGGGTGACTACGGATCGGTGGACCGTGACCGGATAAATGGGACGCCAGGCATCTACTCCGACACCTATGCCGGGACGGCCGGTCTGGAATACCATCCCACGCGCAACTTGACCTTGGGGGCCAGTCTCACCGGGGTTCACAACCATCTCCAGCTTGGGCAAAACGTTGGCCAAATCGAAGTCGCTGGGGTGATGAGCTCGATCTACGCCTCCTGGTTCACCAAGAATTTTTACGTCGACGCCCTTTACGGCGTCGCCGTGCTGGATCATGAGATCAAACGCAACGCGCTTTTTGGTAATACCGCGCGGGCCAATCCTGAAAGCTGGAGCCAAATCTTCCAGCTCAATACCGGCTACAATCTAAGCCTGCACGGGGTGGTTACGGGACCGTTTGCCTCGTTCAATTACGTCAATGGAGAAGTAGACGGTTATCGGGAATCAGGCCACTCCACCGGAAATTTGCAAACCGGGGCCCAATCTTACGACTCGCTGGCCTCGCAACTGGGTTGGCAAATCTCCTGCCCGCTGCCGACTGCGATCGGCACCGTCACCCCCCAGTTGCGGGTCGCTTGGGGGCACGAATGGCGCAATGACAGTGAAGCCGTTAATGTCCAAACCGTGGAGTCGCCCTTCTATCTCCATAAAGGCAACCGGTGGAAAACCCAAGGAAAGGGGCTCGATTTGAGCTCCGATTACAGCCCGGCAGATCGCGATTACGTACTGATCGGGGCGGGAGCTAGCGTTCAATTGACCGAGCGTTGCTTGCTGGCGCTCGATTATGAAGCCCATGTGCTACGTGCCGCTTCGGTTGAACAGTTCGTCTCGGTGCACGCCGCGCTGTCTTTTTAGATTCGAACAAGCGAAGGCTGAGCAAAGCGGAGGGGACCGCAGCGTACGGCCCGAACTCGAGGGCGGACGGTTCCTCCACGTCGGCTGAGCGGGGGGGGGAAAGGGTCGAGGACCGGGGATTGCCACAAATGCGTAATTCCCCGTACCCAAACCTTTGCAAAAGCCCGACAATGGTGTAGTCCTCGGCGGCCATGAGCCTACCGTTCTCCTCCTCGCGCAAAAACTCCTCATCCCGTAAAAAACGTTTAAAGCGCACGGAGTGGGTGGAGGTCTTGGAGGATCGGCGATTGATGTCCGCTGACGTCGGCTTTGTCCTGGGATCGCTCTTTGAGACCGCCCAAACCTACGGCGGGACGGAAAGCGCCGACGGTGGACTGGTCTTCGGGAGCGCAGTCACGGCGGAGCATGGCTTGATGATCGATGGCGCTGGGGCGATCATCTTTGCCGACGGATTGCTCGTTCACGGAGATTTGGTGCTAACTCATGCGGGGAGTGTCACCTTTCAGGGAGACGTGCAGGTCACTGGCCGAGTAATTATCGACGCGGCGACCACGATCCAGTTTGGAAGCCACTTGAACGCGGGCGGGGCGGTGGCCTTGTCCGCCGATGCCATCGATTTTCTTGGAGGAGCCGGTTCGGCTGCCCTGGCCGGAGATCTGACCGTGAAGACCCATACGGCTGGTCTGGCGACCCAGATCGGGTTTGCCGTAGATAGTTCAGGGGCCCTCAGCCTGACCGACTCCGACCTCGCAGCTCTTCATTTGGGCGGCAAACTGGCCATTGGCGGTACGGAATCCACTGGCGCGGTCGTGGTCGATTCAGCTCAATTCCAGAGCGACGTGGCGATTGGTGGATCGGACATTACCGTTGAGCACGTGCTGCTGGCCAGCGGCGCGCAGGTTGCGCTGCTCGGCCATGGGACGGTCCGCAATGATGGGCTGATCGATGTCTCTAGTCAGACTACTTTTGGATCAGCTGGCTCGCTCATTATCACTGGCCAGCGCGCGGGTAATTTTGGGACTATCCTAGCATTGGGCGGCGCGGGCACCGCGGGAGGCGTGGTTACACTGAGCTCGACCTTTCAGACCTTGGTCGGCACTGCGGGCGTGATCGATGCAAGCGGCGGAACTTCCGGAGGCACCATCACCCTCTGGTCTGATGGCAATACCACCATGGCTGGCAAGCTCTCGGCCCAAGGCGGCTCTGCGGGCGGCGATGGCGGCTTTATCGAAGTAAGCTCGGCGGGCGGCTTTGCGTTGCTTGGCACGGTCAATACGCTCGCAGCGCATGGCAAAACCGGTCGGTTCTTGCTCGATCCGAAGAACGTGATCATCGCGGCGTCAGGACCAGGCACATTGCCGGCCGTCGATCAGTTTAGCGATACGCCTGGAACCGACGTGACCATCTCGGCGGCCGCAATCACCGGGGCTCTCTCCGGCGTGACCATTCAGGCCAATAATGACATCATGGTGAACGCGGCATTGGTGAACATGCCTCAGGATCTAACTTTGCAGGCGGGCCGCTCAATACTGATCAACCAGAGCATCACACTGGTCAATAAAACCCTGACGATCATCGGCAACGACGGCGCTGGGGACCCTTTGTTCCGCGATCCGGGCGCTGCGTCGATCACTACCTTGGCCGGAGTGACCCTCGGTGCCGGGAGCGGAACGATCAATTTGACCCTCAAAGCCGGAGTCGCGGGCGTCGACGGAATCACCATCGATAAAGTGGTGACTACCGGAACGCTCAATATCAGCACCGCTGGATTTGTCCGGGAGACAATTGGGGACGTTGCCCCCAGCTCCGGGGCCATGCCCTCCGAGGACGATCTCAGCGCGGGGATCTTGAATTTGACGGTGACGTCCACCACTGCCACATTTGGTGAACCGCTGGATCAAGGCAATGGGGCACTGGAAGTGGCCGCGGGAACTCTGAATGCCAACGTGCAACTCCCCGGTGGCGCTGCTGCGAGCAATTTTGTCGGGTATTTCGTTCTAACCGACGCCGACCACACCAACGGTTCGGCCGGCGGGAGCAACCCGGCAATCAAAGACGCCCCGATGATGGTGGGAACTTTCAATGCCGGCGGCGGTAGTGTGATCTTGACCGCGAAGGGCGGGTCGATTCTCGGAACGGCCGGGGCCACGCCGAACATCACCGCGCAGCAGGTGAATTTGGTGACCGAAAAATTTCTCGGACCGGATGCAAACGCGCATTACGGAGCGATCGGCGCGGTGGGCTCGCCGCTACGGACCAATGTGGGAATGCTCACGGCCACGGCTTCCGATGGGGGGCTTTTTATTAGTGAGTTCGACAGCGTGCTCATCAACCAGATCACCGTGCAGGACAAAGGAGTCACTCCCCAGACCGGGGGCAGCGGAACGGTGGTGGTCACGCCGGCGGGTCAAAGCGCGACCAATGGGACCAGCGACGCAGTCATCCAGGCTGGGCTGGACATGGTGCTGATGGATTTCAAAGTGGCTGACCAACTAACCCTCACTGCTGGGGGGACGATTCTCGATGGCAACCAAGATACCGGGAATATCCTCGCCCGGGGGCTGACGCTCACGGCGGCCGGGGCCATCGGCGACGTTACAGACTCCATTGAGACCACCATCATGACCTTGCAGGCGACGACGACCAATGGCGGCGTCTTTCTCGCCGAAACCGATGGAGTGAGTGTTTCCTCCATTACCGCAGGTGGCGGCGGCAAAAACGTCCTGCTGACAAATGCCACCGGCTCGTTTGTTCTTGGAACCGTCATCGCCAATGGGGGCAACGTGACCCTGAAGGCTCAGTTTGAATCCATCAGCGACGGCAACGGTGCCGCGGTGAACATCGTATCCGCGACGGCCACGCTGGAAGGGCGCACCGGACTGGGAACGAGCTCGGATCCCCTTGAGGTCAATGCCGGCGGGCTTTCCACCAAAGTCGGCAACGTGGGCGCCGCGACCTATGTGTCCACTGCGGGCACGTTGTCGGCCCTGGCAATCGAAACCAACAATGGCACGGTCGGGATCTCGTTTGCTGGCGGGTCCGTGGGTTTTGTCCAGCCCGGCACGACCAATCAATTGTCGCTGGCAGCTCCGACGATTTCAACCTTCAAGTTTTCCAACCTTGGGGGCAGCGTGGCCATCAACAGTATCAATGCGGGAACGGGCGCGGTCACGATTACGGCCAAAACATTCATCAACGATTTTGCCAATGACACGTTGCTCAACCTGAAGGCCGGGGCGACTATCTTGAAGGCCGGGACCTACATTGGCACCCAGGCCAACCCCATCGAAACCGATTTGGATTCCCTCACGGCGACTGCGGATGCCGGCGGGATCTTCCTCTCAGACGCTGGCTCCATCACTTCCCTGACCGCTATCGCCAAAGGTACGGGCAACGATATCCAAATTGGGGCCGTCGGCGATCTGGCACTGGCCAAAGTGTTGGCGCCGGATTCTGTCAGCCTGACGGCCGGTGGGAACATCAGCCGACTCGGCAACGTGCTCAATATATCTGGGGCTAGTGCCACCCTCCAGGCGGGCGGTTCGATGGGAACCTCGGGAGCTCCGCTCTTGCTCGACGTCCGCACCCTGACCTCGGCAGTCGCTAGTAACGGCGGGAATTTCCTCAAAGCCAAAGGCGTGATCACCGCGACCCTCGTCCGGGCGATTGGCGGCGATCTGGAAATGTCAGCCGACGGAGACCTGACGCTTGGCTTGGCCGAAGCAGACGCGTCGCACACGGTGAAACTCACCTCGACTTACGGCGGCTTAGTCGATGGCAACGCAGGTGCGATCAATATCCGCGGGGGGACGGGCAATCTGAATGCCGTGCGAATCGGGACTAGCAGCGACGCGATCGAGACTGAGCTCGGCACCCTCGCGGCGGTGGCGAGCAGCGGTGGGATCTATATTAGTGAGCTCAATGGGCTGACCGTGACCACCTTGGAGGCTCAAGGATTGGGCAGTGACATCGTTCTCAAGACGGGCGGCGATTTAATCCTAGGCTCGGTCAAAGCGGCTGGGGATAAGGTGAACATCCAGGTCACTGGCGGGGCTATTTCCGACGGCAACGGTGGCGCGCTCAATATCACGGCTGATCAACTCGATATCACGGCCACGGGCGGGATCGGGGCCCTCCAGAATGACGTCAATCGCCTCGGTTCGGCCAATGGCGGATCCGGTGGAGTGACCATTTCCAATGTCGGTGCGCTGGCGATTACCGATGCCACACTGGAAGGCCGGGGAGCCTCCACGCTGACGATTGTCGCGGACTCCATCACGATCCTCGACATGACGGACAACGCCGCCACCCTCGACCTGAATGGATCGATCCAGCTCACCTCCCGGGTGGGCAACGTGGTATTCCTTGATCCCAACGATGCCATTGTGGCCTCGGGAACTGGGACCATTGGGATCAGCGCCGGATTTGGTGTTACCCCGACTTACCCGGATACGGGGGCTGTCGCGGTGATCGGCAATTTGACGACGGCAGGCGGTACGATCGACGTGAAGGCCAACCACCACATCACAATCGGGTTACTGAACACGCAGGGCTTGGGCAACGTCAGTGTCGTCTCGGAGACCGGGGTGATCATCGATGGGCACGGTGCGGCTACCAACATTATCGGCAAAGTTGTGACCCTTTCTGGGGCTTTGCCGGGCACGCGCGAATCCCAATTGGAAGCTTCCATCCGAACAGCGGACTATTCGGCCCTCCGCTCGGAAGCAGCGGCCGAATTGATCAGCGCGCAGTCGTTCGCGACGGCGACGGCGATCATGAACGTCCAGCAGCTCAATGCGCTTTCCGCTAAGGGCGATGCAACCTCGGCCGAGTCTGAGGCGGATCAGGAGGCGGCCACGGCCGATGCCGCCGCGCTGGCCGCATACATTACTGCAACTGTTTTGGATGGGGTTGCCACTGCCTTGGGAATCGTCCGCGATATCGTGGCCATCCCTTCCGGAGCGGCCCAAGCAATCCCCTTGACCGGGGATGGCGGGGCGATGACCGGTTACTCGGTGCTCGACGTGGTCGCCAACGTGGCCGATGTGGCGGCCTTCGCGGCCGGAGTCGTGGCCGATCAATTGGGAGGTGTGGCCGAAGAGAAGGCCAACGCCTTGGTCAAAGCGGGAGCGGAGTTAACCGCCTTAAGCGCGACCTATGAAGACTCCCTAGCTACTTGGAAAGCTTTCGACGAGGCCACGTCGGTCTCGCAAAAAGCCGCCGACGCAGCTGCCATTGCGCGGGACCAATCGCTGGTGGTGCGCGGACAGGCGATCCTCGCGGAGGATCAGGGCAATGTGATCGGCACGGCGGCGCACCCGCTCGGGATCCAGGCCAGCAAAATCAACGCCACCTCTACCGATGGCAGCATCTATCTGGCGGTTACGGGCGACGTCAATCTCGGGGGCATCTCCACCGGTGGCACCAATGGGGTAATCTCCGTGGATGCCTCCGCCGACATCTATGTTGCCGATACAACCGTGGCTCCCACCCAGGTCAGCTTGAAAGCGGGCGGCTCCATCATCGACGCCGGCGGGACCATTCAGGCGCCGAACTTTTTTGCTCTGGCCCAAAATAATATCGGCTCAGTAGCCAATCCCATTCACACCAGCATCGGGATAATTGCAGCCCATGCGATCACTGGCACGTTCGGGATCACCAATACCGGCGCGTTGGAGATCGGTTCGATCAATGGCACGGACGGGATTACCTCGGCCGGCGCGGCGGGTGTGGCCAGTTTTGGCTCGTTGACTTTCAAAAGCGCCGTAGTGGCCACGGGACAAACGGTCACTGTGTCCAGCCAGACGGGCGCGATTATTGATGCCCACACCGGGAGCCCGGAAATCACGGCCCAAACGCTTCTTGCTACCGCGGCTTCAGGGATGGAATTCGACACAGCCATTTCCAAACTAAGCGCGGCGGTCACGGGCACGGGATCGGTGGACGTCCGGGAGGCGGATGGGATTACGCTGACCAGCGTCACGACGGCCGATGGTGCGATCTCCATTCAGGCCGGGGGCACGATAGTGGCTACCAGCTTGATCTCCCAGACCGATGCTGACGCAAACGGCATCACCCTCAAGAGCACCAACGGAGGAAGCATTTTGGCCGGAATCATCAATGCCGGGAGCACCGCTGGAGATGTGAGCCTGGAAGCCAGCAGCGTCAACGGGGTTATCAGCATGCTCGGAGGTGGCCGGATCACGGCCGACGCCTTGTCGGGCACGGCACACAGCGGAATCAACATCACGACGGCCGCCAAAAGCGCGGACCTGAATGTGACCGCATCAGGGGGCCTGACCGTTAATGAGGTCGACGCCTTGTTGGTCACTCATCTTACCACGGCCAACGGAGCCATTAGCCTCACCACTGGCGGGTTGGTTACCTTGGCTGAAGGGGCGGTGAAAGCGGCATCTGGGGCCAGCGATGTGACTATAGACGCGGGTGGCGCGATTACGGGCCCATTGGTTGCAAATGGGGCCGCAGATATCTTGGGGGCCATCGTCAACCTTATCACCCATGGTGCCGGGAGCACGATTGGAGCCTCGACGGGCAATCCGCTGGAATTCAACGCCACAACCCGGTTCTACGGGCAGACCCAGGATAGCCACGCCTATCTCCAAGATCTGGCCGGCGGTCTGGTCATTGGAGCAGTGGACACGGGATCGGGCGATTTCCATCTGGAAGCCATTGGAGGCAGCATCACTGCATTCGCACCCGGCAACGGGGTGGCGGAAATCATAGCAGCGCACGTCGACCTGAAGGTGACCGGAGCGGCGAGCAAGATCGGCACAGCCCAGGCGGCCCAGCTCGAAATCAAAGGCAGCACGCTCACCTTGCAGACGGATGGAGGGAGTGCGTTCGTTTCCGATACCGCTAACGGTATCGCCATCAATACATTGGATGTAGGCAGTGGAAATCTCTTCCTTAGCGCTACGGGCGGCGCCATTACTGACAACGATGGAGGAGCGGCCAACAACGTCACTGCCAAAAACCTGATGTTCGCCGCCTCGGCTGGCATTGGCACGGGGGCCAACCCTATCGAAGTAACGGTCGCCGCATTTGAAGGCAACGGCGGAAGCGGGGGCGTCAGCTTGAGCAATCTCTCGGGCGGGATCGTTCTTGGTGGGGTGACCAGCGCGGTCGCAGGAGTCTCCGCTGCGGGCGGCAATATCGTGATCAGCACCAATGGCTCGCTGACAGTCGATGAGGCAGTCTCGGTAACCGGAGGAGGCAACGTCGTGCTGACAGCTTTGGACTCGGCGGCGACCGGCGATGACCTGAAGGTCAATGCGAACATCTCGGCGACCGGTGCGGGGGGGATCAAACTCCAAGGCGGCGACGATGTGGTACTCGCTCTCGGGGTGACGGTGAGCGCACTAACCGGGACGGTGGAGATTGCCGGGGACTACGGCGATCTGGACAGCGGCGTGGGTTCCTCGATTTCTCTGAATGGCGCGATTCGGGCCGCCAACCTTGTCGTGAGCAGCGGCGCCGATCAGGATACCGTAACCCTCAAGGATGTTAATGTCAGCACGACCTCAGTTAGTACAGGTGCCGACGATGATGTCATCACGGTTGCGGCTGGCATTACTCTTGGCAGTGGCACCATTGATGCCGGTGCGGGCGACGACCAGGTGACGATCTCGTCACCGATCCAAATCTTCGCTGGAAACGACGGTGACGATCAGTTGCTGGTGAAAAATGGCGGTGCCATCACTGGCTTGGCCGACGGTGGAGCTGGTTCGGATACGTTCATCTACGATCACGACGGGGTGAGCGCTGACGACTACATCGGGCCAGTAACGGTCAACCTCCAGACCCTGACCGCGACTGGGTTGGCAGCGTTTTCCTCCTTTGAAGGCTTCCAAGCGACGAGCAACGCAAACGACCACTTGATTGGGGCCGATGCCAACAGCACTTGGCATCTCACCGGGAGCAATGCAGGCGATATCGGCGGCGTCAGTGCCTTCCAGTTTGATGGCTTTGAGAATCTAACGGGCGGCGCCAAGGACGACGTCTTCCAGATCGGCGCAGCCGGCCACCTCAGCGGCAATCTCGATGGTGGTAGACACACCGTGCACGACACCATCGATTACAATGGCTCCCATTTTGGGGCGGCTGCGACGGTGGCCCTTGATGGTCCAGTCGGGGGCACCGCCACCGCTCTCATGGGGCGCTTCGATAACATCGACCAAGTGATCGGGGATATCGATTTCGCCGCCACTAACTCGCTCACCGGAGCGGGGGCCAACAACACCTGGGCCTTTACTGGCCTCGATTCTGGCAATATCAGTAACGTCTTCTTTTTCCAACATTTCGGCGCGGCCGGAGGCGGCTCCGGCGATGACATCTTCGCCTTCGCCAACAACGTCCTCCCGTCGGGTGTGCTCATGGGCGGAGGTGGGAAAAACAGCCTGAACCTATCGGCCTGGACTGGCGACCTGGTCTGGTACATCAAGGGGGATGGTTCTGGAACTGTGACCAGTTCGCTCGGGAGCTTTGAGTTCTCTGGCATGACCAACTTGGTTAGCGGCAACGGCAATGACAAATTTGTCTTCTCCGATGACAAGATCCTTGGCCAAGGGCTCGGATCACCAGGGTCGATCGCTGGCAACGGCGGGACCGACTTCATCGACATCACTGCTTATACCACCGCCAATGTTTGGACCCGGAGCGGGAAGGATGGAACTACTGAAACGGCTCGCGGTTTTTGGACATATTCTTCAATTGAACAATTCCTTGGGAGCAAAACCACTACCTTCAAGTTCGATGTAATCGACTTCATCCAGACGGTCACGAAGGTGGCCATGCCCGCCCAGATGTTGCCTCTGCACGGCGGCACGATTTCGGCCCAGCTCACCAACATTGGCAATGACGAGGCCGTGGGCCTCCACCTGGATGTTTCCTATTTCCTCTCCCTCGACGGCACCCTCAATTCCGGAGACGTGCTGATCGGTGCATCGCTCAATCGAACGGTTACTCTCTATCCGGGTCATACCGGTGCAGTTTTCTCCACCGTCACAAAGGTGCCGGTCGGGACCGCCCCCGGGAGCTATCATTTGTTGGCCGTGGTGGATTCCGGGAATGCCGTCGCCGAAGGCGATGAATTTAATAACATCACCGATGTGGGCAGCTTTGAAGTTCTGCCCGTCCTCGTTGATCTTCAGGCTGCGATCACAAAGTCCACGTTCCCCACTGTCGTGCTTCCCGGAGCCAAAGGCGCTCTGACTGCAACCGTGACCAACTTCGGGAACTCGCCGGCCCAGGGTAAAGTCGACGTGGAGTTTTTCCTCTCGACCGACGGCACCATCGACCCGAGCGATATTCCCCTCGGTGGTGTCCTACAGAGCAGCCTCAATCTGGCTGGGGGTGCCTCCCGGGTCTACACCCTCAATGCTCAGGTGCCGAACGGAACCCCGGCCGCAGATTACCAAGTCCTGGTGCGGGTTGACGGGCGGAACCAAATCTTAGAGAGCAACGAGTCCAACAATATCGGGATTGGCCTTGCCTCCATGCATGTCAATCAGCCGTTTGTCGATCTGACCGCCCAGTTCACCCAGGGCCAGCTCCCGACAATTGGCATTCCTAATGACGTGCTGAAGTTCCAGCTGCCGATTCATAATCTAGGAAACATCCAGGCAAAAGGCACGTTGGACGTCGATTTCTACCTCTCGCTCGATGGCGTGGTCGACCCGGCCACCGATATATTGATTAAATCGCTGAACGACCTGCCGGTTGCGATCGCTGCCAATGGGCAGAAAATTATCAATACCAGTGCGATTATCCCCATGAGCGTGCAAAATGGGACCTACTTCGTCCTGGCTGATATCCACGGGAGCAACACGATCACTGAATCCAATCTCGCTAACAACACCACGGTCCTTTCCGATCATTTGGAAGTGGTCTGGCGTTTCGGTAATTTCGCTGATCGTCGGGATGTCCATTTGACCGTGCCGGACGCCAACGGGAAACTGGTCACCTTCTCCCTGCATGGGCAAGGGGTGGGCAACGTGATTGGCGGATCGGCGTTCTCGGAACTCTCGATCACCGGCACTGACGAGCTGAGCAAAATCACGATTGTGCCAAAGGTCGGCGTGATTACCGACCTTCATGACGTCATCTTTACGGACTCGATTTCCCAGCTCTATGCTCCGAAAGCGACCTTGCGCGGCGACCTGCTCATTGGGGGAACCGCCAACAGTATCGTCCTGGGCGACGTCATCGGCCAACACAACATGACCATCGGCGAGGCGAGCAAACCGCTCGTCGTCAATCCGGGGACGGGGACCGGTGGGCACACTGGGCCTGGTGCGCCGGTCACGGTCGTCCGGACCCTTGGCTTGAAATTGGGGCACGTGGAAAACTTGCTCCTTAATAGCGGGACTCCTATCCGGGCGCTGGCCGTGCGGGACTGGCTCGATACCGATTTGACTTCGGATGTGATCACCGCTCCTTGGTTTACAACCGTCACGTCGGCTGGTGCCTTCCAAGCCGACATCGTGGCTACAGATAAAAGCCGCGCGATTTCCCTTGGCTCCATGGTGGTGCGGGGAGTCGCCTCTTCCGATGTGACGCTGGCCGGAGGCGCCCTCTCGATCACGGTGGGCGGCTGGTCTGGCGGATCCTTTGACGCCACATTCGCCAAGACCTTCAATGTCCTCGGCGATCTGGCCGACGCTCAAGTGACCCTCTCAGGGCTTAATCTGACCGCCACGCAACTCGCCTTGGGCAATTTGCGCGTGAGCGGACGGGTTTCTGATACCCTGATCGATGTCCGCCAAAATGTCGGCAGCGTGGGCGTCGGAACCTGGGGTACGGGCAGCGTGCTGAGTGTGGGCGTCAACAGCGGGGGCGATGGTACCTTTTTCGACGGCAACGAAACCGGGACCGGGGGCGCCTTGGGGCAATTCGTTTCCAAAAGCTTCGAATCGGACAACGGGGAAGTCGCCTTCGGGATAGTCACCGATCATCTGCTCAAGTTCATCCAATTAAACAAGACGACCCGCTACAGCGAGGCTGCCCTTCCAGTGGCGACCAGCGACCTAAAGTTGGCGGTGGTCTGATCGTGGACTTACACAGGGGATTTGAGCGGCGCCTCGGTTTCCCATGTCGGCGCATTGGACGGCAAACCGTGAGCTTGCCGCTCTCGCCCCGATTGAGTGACGGCGAACTCGAGGAAGTCGTCGCCGCAGTCCAGGACATTCTCCGG
>JAYVTN010000287.1:0-4605 GCA_043788785.1 Spartobacteria bacterium
CCGAGTGCATGGAAGACGAGGTCTTCGCCGTCTCGCTACGTCGCCGCGCGCAAACCGAAGGGCGCGTAGGGATCCTGAAAAATGTGTTCCTTGGAGGCACCCCGCTTGCCAAGGGCTTTGAGAACCGGCAACTCCAGGTGGCTTGGGCTGTTCTTTCCCACAACCTCTGGGTGGTCGCCCGGTTGCCGTGGGCCAGCAATCACATAGAGTTGGCTGAGGCGGCCTGAGAAGCCGCCGTAGGGGTGGAAAACCACAAGAGAGGTGTGTCCATTCGTTGTAAGTCGTTGAAAAACGACCCATGGGCTGAAAACGCAGCCCGTCAGACCCATATGGTGTGGTCGCCATTTTGGGGCAAAATGGGGTCATTTTGGGGTCAAAACCGAAACCCTTCCCGCCGTCGCGCTTTTCGGACAGGCTCTAGATATTCGTCCTCAATCAGCGTCCAGACGTGATCGAGTGGGGTTGGCCAATACCTCCTCCCATTCATCCGGCCCCGTTCCGAAGAGGAAACCGCCCATGCCAGCCATTCGGTCACGCCGGTTCCGAACAAGCGTGTACCGGCGTTGGAAGTCCTCAAAATCCTCGACTGCGCCCAGGAATTCAACGGTGGGCACCTGATCGGCAATGCCTGGAGCACGCTCGATCACTCCTGCCGCGATGTCCTCGTCGAGATGCTCGCGCACGATCACGACCGCGTGCTCCTCATTCTCGGTAACCACAGTCCGCAGCAACTCCTGGCGCGGCAATTTAACGGTGTAGAGATCCGCATCCGGCAACCTGGCCTGTGTCCGGTAGAGACTCAACATCTGGGACTGCTTCGCTGATAATTTTCTCTCCTCGTTTCGGATCAGGCTGTGGACACGTATACCCTGCCGACGGTCAAGCCTCAGGAGGCGGATGCGACTCGAGCGCCATCGGCATCGATATGAGCTGTGGCGAGTAATCGGACGGTATCAGCCCCAGCCCGAGACGAGATACATTGGTGCATGGAGGATCAACGACAAGTCCCGGCTTTCGCCGGGTCATGGGGTCTCACTTGCTCAACCAGCACGTTTGAACTCCCGGAATCGTTCCTCGATGAATTCCCAGTTCGGTAGGGCCATCTGGTCGGCCGGGAGTCGTATCCGCTGCTGATCCAGTTTTTGGAAAGCTTCGCGGAACACCCGCCCGCCCTGTACTGCAAGTAGGGCCGGTTTGATATGGATAACTCCATCGGGATCAATGCCTAATAGGTTCCGATCGTAAGCGGCATGGTGCAGCACACTCATCGCAATCCCATTGCTGATGACCGGTTGCCCTCGAACATCACGGTCAGGCAGAACATGGGCCGCCTGAACCAGGCGACGCTCGGCAATTCCACTTACTGCGCATGTCCCGTCATATGCATCAAGGACAAGCTCGCGGAAAACCGATTGGTGCAATCTAATTTTTGACTGAATCACCGCATACCGCCGTTGGTCTTCCGATCGCGGCGGCCCACTGACTTCTTGCCCGGCTAGCCCAGGAACAAGGTGGATTGAAAGCTTCTCGGGCAGCCAGGCGGTAACGAATACCGGGTAAATCGCCTGATAGAGTGAGGGAGCAATTCCATGGAAATAGATTAGCGGAAGTTTCTGCTCCCATGCCTCCCTGAGCCCTTGATTGTCAGGGCTTTTCGGATTAGTTCCCTGAAACTTGTAATCGAAATACCCGTCATCGGACGCGATATCGTCGTAGGTCCGGAGACGACCAGTACGAGGAATAGTAGTCTTGATGCTAAGAACCCCATTAGTGAGTTGGCGGGGTTTGAAGATTCCACGCGGCCTTGATGCGAGGTGCACCCGCTGGCGATCGATCACAAAACCCCGATTGATCGCGGTCCATGGGATCGCCCCACCGTAATTCACTGTGAGACTCTTGACCGCAGCAAACGCGGCTGCTCGGATCCGTTCTTCGGAGCGCATGGATGTGGAAGGTGTACGCCTTGTTAGCCGGGTATCAAAGCGCCGTTTTCAAACACCGTTCTTTTAGCACGGAGGTGTGTGGATATTGATTCGCACCCAGGTGCAGTGATCTCGGAAAATGAACTAAGCCGTCTAGATTGGGGGAATCCGTACTCAACGGGGTTCTTGATCGGGTTCGATTAGAAGGACGGGACCTTTGATTTTAGGCGCTCCTGCTTGATGGCTTTGTATTCGGCCTCGTACTTGCGTGCCTGCGGTAGCTCATGGAGTAGTTGCAATGCCCCCGTGGGAACGGTCGCTGTGGCTCCGTCTTGGCGAACCCAATGTTTGCCGCTTATTGTGTGCAAGAAGAGGTTCTGAATCGTTTTCTCGGGATTGGCCGACAGGGGTCCCATGGTGACGGCCTTCCACGCGCCCGCCCCGCCTTCGGCCTCAAGGATCGCGTCCCTCTCGAAGTCCTGGATGAAAGTCAGCAAAGCGCACCGGATCCGCCAGTCCTGATACTTAAAGGTAAGTTCCTTGGCACCTTCAACGAGCGGGTGCAGGGATGCGGCAGCGAGTTTCTTTGGCAGTCCGTATCGGGCGGTGAGTTGCTGTTCGGTATCTGTGAGTCGCCCGTAGGCCAGATGGGTGTAAGCGAAGCAAGCGGTATGAGCGATTGCGGGTTTCATGGAGCGAATAAAGCCGCTGGTTCCAGCGGAGGGCAGTATAGCATCGACGAGTTTGTCACCCGCTTGGTGGTGGGGGCTGAACGCGTCTGACACTGAATCGTGACAGCTGGTGGAACGGCTATCAGTTGTTGAGAAACCTAGCCTTTTCCTTTTCGAATTCGTCCGACGAAATAACACCTTGGTCCCGGAGTTTTTTGAGCTTCACCAATCTCGCAACGCTGTCTCCGTGGAGGGTCCCGCCCTGGGCATCCCCGGTTGTGGGCACCGATGCGAACACTATCTCGATCCGAGGGAAGTTCCCAAGGATGTACGGAGGGGGCGAAATCTTTTCGCCTAGAACCTGCATCGAACGTCCTTGCCGCTGGCAAAACTGGGTGGCCCGCTCCTCAGCGGATTCACGCAAAGCCGAGATTGGAACAAATCCCGTGGCTCCCCGGTGATAGATCCTGTAAATATCTCCAGCGGCAAAGTTATTGGACATCAAAACAGGGCCATGCATAAAAGCCGATTTACTCTCTGAGTAGCGGCGAATGGGAGAGGATGTCGCGCACGCAGTGAAAGTGGCGGCGATACCGAGCATCGCCAAGATTCTTAGGACAGCGGAAGAACGGGTATACATAGGGGTGGTCCGAATGGGGGAATGCCCAAGCTGGACCGGAAGATTGCCACAAGGGTTGCGTTTGTAAAATCCCTTTTGAAATCCAGGCTGATCCCACAAATGACGTCTAACAGCCCGGCCACTACGATTGAAAGCAGTCTGGTCCGGGCCGGTGGGTTCCACGCAACGTACGCAACGGCGCAACGTTTCAGAACCGGGCCGGGGAAGCGTGAACTTCCGGGTCCGCCTCGGCCTGCGCTCCAGTTCACGCTTGGCAAATTAACTGAAAACAACTATGCACAACAAGTCACCGGAGAACTAACGTTCCAATCTGGCCAATTCGGGGGCTTTGCCAAGAGCAAGCCTGCGGTCTCGAATTCCCTGTTCATTTTGGTCTCCAATGCAATTCCCCCCTGACACCACCGCACCATGCCTACCAAAACCGCTGATCTTCATAACGCAGACCGCACCTTGGACGCCCGCCCCGACCGCTATGACGTGCGGGACCGGAAATACCAGCCCCGCCTGATAGATCTGCCCCATATTTTCCCAGACCCGGCGCTGATCAACCAATGGTTACCGATTTACAAGCAAATGGTGCTGGACCAAGGGACGGAGGGCGCCTGCACAGGCTTTGGTTTGGCGGCTATGATCAACTACCTGCTATTCAAGGGAGCATTCTTGGCCAAGGCCAGTGGTCCGGGGGCGGAGCAGGCGATTGCACCCACTAGGGTCAGCGCGCGGATGCTCTTTGAGAACGCGCGGCTCTATGACGAGTGGCCTGGTGAGGACTACGACGGCAGCAGTTGCCGTGGGGCCATGAAGGGCTGGAACAAACACGGCATCTGCTTGGAAAAGACCTGGCCGTATTTGACCAAGGGCAAGCCGGGCAAGCCCAAGGCGGGCTGGCAGGTTGAGGCGGGGCGCATTCCCCTCGGCTCCTATTACCGGGTGGAGACGGATGAACTCACTGCCTTGCAAAGCGCCATCCATGAAGTGGGCGCGGTCTATGTGAGTGCGGACGTTCACGACGGCTGGAACATGCGGAGCAGGAATTCAGAGATACACGGTGGACTGCCGGTCATCCCGTGGAAAGATGGAGTGGCCATCAAAGGGGGCCATGCCTTCGCTTTGGTGGGTTACAACGGCCGCGGGTTCATTGTGCAGAACTCTTGGAATGATACCTGGGGCTACAGTGGCTTTGCCTTGCTCTCTTATGCGGACTGGCTGGAAAACGGGACGGATGCCTGGGTGCCCTGCCTAGGTGTGCCGCTTTGTGATGCGGTGGTCCCCACCCATTTCTCTACAGGCTCCTACCAGACCAATGCCCGCGCTGGCACCGGACCAAGAGTAGCTGTGGGTGCCACCTCCGGGGGAGCCATGCCGATGAAGG
>JAYVTN010000288.1:0-13697 GCA_043788785.1 Spartobacteria bacterium
GTTCATGCTCCAGACGCGCAACGGCAAGCGCACGGCGATGGCCGCGCTCAAGTTCGCCGCCGACATGGTGAAGGAGAAGCTCATCGACTGGGAAACCGCTGTGATGCGCAACCCCGCCGACCAGCTCGACCAGCTGCTGGCTCCTATCTTTGATGTGGCTGCCGTCAAGAAAGCCAAGGCGATCGCCTCCGGCCTTCCCGCCGGTCCCGGCGCGGCTTCGGGCAAGATCTACCTCAATGCCGACCGCGCCGTTACGGCAGCGGAAAGCGGCGAGAAAGTCCTTCTGGTTCGCAACGAGACCAGTCCGGAAGATCTCCGCGGCATGATCGCCGCAGAAGGCATCCTGACGGCCAAGGGTGGAGTGAGTTCGCACGCCGCTTTGGTGGCACGCCAAATGGGCAAGGTCTGTATCTGCGGCGCTTCCAAGCTCCAGATCGATTATGCGAAGAAGACCGTTACCGTCGAAGGCCAAACCTTTGCCGAAGGCGACTTCCTGTCCATCGATGGGACCGCTGGAACGGTCTACGCCGGCCAGTTGCCGACCTCGCCCAGCGAGATCATCACTGGGACTATCCACGGGGACAAAGCCGCCCAGAAGACGGAGAAGTTCAAGAGCTTCAACCAGCTCATGAAATGGTGTTCGCAGGCTACCCGCCTGGAAGTGCGTACCAATGCGGATAATCCGGAGCAGACCCACAACGCCCTCGCATTCGGGGCTACCGGCATCGGCCTGACCCGTACCGAGCACATGTTCTTCGAAGGCGACCGCATCGACGCGATGCGCGAGATGATCCTCACAGACAAGACCGAGGACCGCAAAGCCGCATTGGCCAAGCTCCTGCCTTACCAGCGTGAAGACTTCACCGGCATCTTCAAAGCCCTCAAGGGTTTCCCTGCGACAATCCGTTTCCTGGATCCTCCTTTGCATGAGTTCTTGCCCCATGATCACGCGGCGCAGCAGGCGCTTGCCGAGAAGATCGGGATCAGCTCCGAGAAGATCGCCCAGCGCGTCAAGGATCTCCACGAGTTCAACCCGATGCTCGGCCACCGTGGCTGCCGCCTCGGAATCGCGTATCCCGAGATCACTGAGATGCAGGCTCGCGCAGTCTTCGAAGCCGCCGCTGACGTGGCCAAGAAGAAGATCAAGGTGAAGCCCGAAGTCATGATCCCGTTGGTCGGGTTCAAGAAGGAACTCGATCTTCAGGTCGAGATCGTTCACCGCGTGGCCAAGGAAGTCATGGCTGAGAAGAAGATCAAGTTCGACTATCTGGTCGGCACCATGATCGAAGTCCCGCGTGGGGCCCTCACGGCTGACGAGATTGCGCAGACCGCGCAGTTCTTCAGCTTCGGGACCAATGATTTGACCCAGACCGCCCTCGGCATCAGCCGGGACGACATGGGCAACTTCCTCATGCCCTACGTGGAGAACGAGATCTTCAAGAAGAACCCGTTCGCGACCCTCGACCAGGTAGGTGTGGGCCAATTGATGGAGATCGCAGTGGCCAAGGGCCGCAGCTCACGCCCCGGCATCAAGCTGGGTATCTGCGGCGAACACGGCGGCGACCCGGATTCGGTGAAGTTCTGCCACAAGCTGGGCTTGGATTACGTCTCCTGCAGCCCCTTCCGTGTGCCTGTGGCCCGCCTCGCGGCGGCTCAAGCGGCCATTGAAGAGAAGCGTGCAGCCGCCAAAAACGCGAAGCCTGCCAAGAAGGCCGCATCTGCCCGGAAGACCGCGCCTAAGAGGGCGGCAGCCGGCAAGAAGCCAGCGCCTGCTAAGGCAAGGGCGTCCGTCAAAGCCAAGCGCAAGTAGTCGCTGAACTCATAGATTTGAGGCCGTCCTGGGCAACCGGGGCGGCCTTTTCTCTTTCGGCCCCAGGCCGGGAAGGCCCCCATCGAGTCCCCTTCGCGGGTTCGCGTGAGCGTGTCTGGTGTTTCCTGTCTTCACATCGCGCACCTTCCTTCTTCTGCCTTGCGCAGGGAACCCCTTTCCTGAAGTCGCGTGCCGTGTACAGGTCGCCGGCATCGATCCCGCGCATCACCCGGCCCCGGTCTTGCGCCGCGGCCCGAACCGCCTTCGGTTCTTGCCAAAGAACTCCTCCACATACCGTCGGCTTCCGAGCACCATCCCCTCGCTCAGGTACCGCTCCCTCGGAGCTCATCGATCAGTTCCGGTTGCATGAACTCGTAGTCGTCTGGAATGTTGAGTGCGACAATCCGTTTTCCAGCAATCCCAGGGCGTTGCCCGGGCGTTGCCCTGGGCTGGGGCTAGGGATGCCCGCTTTTTGCCGGGGTGCCGCGAGCCAAGCCGACGCGGCACATCTCAGCTGGGTTAGCTTGGGCGGGAAATCACCGAGCGTGCCTTTCGGGCGACCGGTCGTATTACCCGAGCTCGGATTTGTTAAGGGCAAGCGATTTGAGCTTGGCTCCTAAAATGAGCTGGAAATTGTTGAGCTGGTGGACCACTTCGGGCCCACGTTCCAAGATCGCTTTGGCCAGTTTCTCGTAATGGGCCGGATTGCGCTGGGACAACTCCGAAAGGGCCATGATCACCGCAAGCGTGTTGTTGAGGTTGTGTTTGAAGTCCCGGAACGCACTGCAGATATTCTCCAGTTCCTCTTTGCTTAGTTGGATGCCGGGTTCGGACATGGATTTACCTCTGGTGGATAACAATAGCTTCTGATTTGTTTCGGTGCCGCTAGGTATTTTAAACAATGGCTGCGGAAACAATCAAGATCATCGGCGCCCGCCAGCATAATCTCAAGAACCTAAACTTGGAGATTCCGCGGGATAAACTGGTGGTTTTCACCGGAATGAGCGGGTCCGGAAAGTCCTCGTTGGCTTTCGACACCCTCTATGCGGAGGGCCAAAGGCGATACGTGGAAAGTTTGTCGGCCTATGCCCGGCAGTTTTTGGATCGGTTGCAGAAGCCGGATGTGGACTTCATCGAGGGGCTTTCCCCGGCTATCGCCATTGAGCAGCGCAGTTCGGGGGGGAGCCCACGCTCCACGATAGCCACAACCACCGAAATTTACGATTACCTGCGCCTGCTTTACTCGGCAGTGGGCCAACCCCATGACCCGGCGACGGGCGAGCCCATCTTCAAGCGCTCGGCTCAGCAAATCGTCGATGCGATCCTGGAGTTCGAGCCTGAAACCCGGATTATGATACTGGCCCCGGTCGTCGACAGTGAAGTGGGCGAGTTCCGCGATGTGATCGAAAAGCTGAAGCGCGAGGGATTCGTGCGCGCGCGGGTCGATGGAGAGATCCTGGATTTGGGGGGGGCGCAACCGGTCAAGCTCTCCAAGGGGGCGGCCCATGTAATCGAGGCCGTGGTCGATCGGTTGGTCATTCGTGACGGGGTGCGCACACGGCTGGCGGATTCGGTCGATACGGCTCTCAAATGGAGTGCCGGCCGCTTGCTGGTCCTCTGGGAAAGCGCTGCGGCCGCCGAGGGCAAGTCGTGGGAGGGCGTGCCTTTCTCAACCGAGTTCAGCAACCCGAAAACCGGGTTCCGCCTCGGCCAACTCACGCCCAAGCATTTCTCCTTCAATAGCCACCTTGGAGCGTGTGGGGCCTGCCACGGGCTGGGGACAGAGCAGGTGTGCGATCCCGACCTGATCGTTCCCGATCCCCTCCGAACCTTGGCAGGGGGAGCCATTGCGCCGTGGGCCAAAGCCAATGCGAAGATGCAAAAGTATTACCAAGAGGTGCTTGAGGCTTTGGCCAAGGCGTATGGGATGTCTTTAGAGACGCCCTACTGCGACCTTCCAGCGGACTTCCGGCACGTGCTCATGGATGGGTCCGGGAAGCGGGCCATCGAGATGGATTTCGGGCCTGAATCCAAGCAGCGGCCTAAAGCCTTTGAAGGTTTGGTTATGCAACTCCAGCACCTGTACGAGACGACCGAGAGCGAGTTGTCCCGCCAGCGCATCCGCCAGTTCATGAGTAGCCGGGTGTGTTCGGCCTGTCATGGGGCCCGGCTCAAGCCGGAAATCCTCGGGGTCACCCTGGGCTGCTCCAGCGGAGAGCGGTCCATGAACATCCACGAACTGTGCCGGCAGACGGTGGAAGGGGCGCGCCGGTTTCTTGAGGACCTGGTTCTTACTCCACAGCAGGCTTTTATAACGACCGAGGTGAGGCGCGAGGTGGCCAACCGGCTGGCCTTTCTTCTGGAGGTGGGCCTGGGTTATCTCAGTTTGGATCGCGAAAGCGGTACATTGTCGGGCGGCGAGGCCCAGAGGATCCGATTGGCGACCCAGATTGGATCAGGGCTGGCAGGGTGTCTATACGTGCTCGATGAACCCAGCATCGGCCTGCATCAACGCGACAATGACCGGCTGATTTCCACCCTTAAACGCCTGCGGGATTTGGGCAACTCGGTCATCGTGGTCGAGCATGACGAGGATACCATCCGCGCGGCCGACCACATTTTGGACCTCGGCCCGGGGGCCGGGGAGCGGGGCGGCCAGATTGTGGCCCAAGGTTCCTTGGAGGACATCCTCAACTCCGAGCATTCGTTGACAGGCCAATATCTGAGTGGCCGGGCCAAGATCCCGGTTCCCCGCCACCGGGTCGCCCCCAAGGGCCCCTCGCTTTTGGAAAAACCTCCGGGACGCAAACAGCCGGTCTCGGCCGAGGGGTGGCTGAGCGTGATCGGGGCAAGCGAAAACAACCTCCAAAATGTGACCGCAGAGTTTCCATTGGGTTGTCTAACCTGCGTCACAGGGGTCTCCGGCAGCGGCAAGTCGACGTTGGTCGATGATATCCTGCGCCGGGCGCTTTTCAGGCATTTTTTCCGGGCCAAGGAGCGTCCCGGGAGTCATGAGCGGATTTTGGGATTGGAGCAGATCGACAAGGCCATCGTCATCGACCAGACGCCGATTGGGCGCACCCCTCGCTCCAATCCGGCCACGTACACCGGTGCTTTCGGGCCTATCCGCGACCTGCTTGCCGGATTGCCTGGTTCCAGGGTGCGCGGGTACGAAGCGGGTCGCTTCAGCTTCAATGTCAAAGGAGGCCGTTGCGAAGCGTGCGAAGGCGACGGGATGAAGCGGATCGAGATGCACTTCTTGGCCGACGTCTATGTGGAATGCGAGGTGTGCCGGGGACAGCGCTATAACCGCGAGACCTTGGAGATCACGTACAAAGGCAAAAACATCGCCGATCTCTTGGAAATGACTGTCGAGGAGGCCAGCCGGTTTTTCCGCAACGTGCCAGCCGTATCCGACAAGCTGCACGCATTGGAGGATGTGGGCCTTGGGTATGTTCGCCTTGGACAATCAGCGACGACCCTTTCCGGCGGAGAGGCCCAACGGATCAAATTGGCGGCCGAGCTTTCAAAAAAGGCGACCGGGCGAACCGTGTACATCCTGGACGAGCCAACCACGGGATTGCATCACGCGGATATCCATAAACTGCTGGAAGTGCTCCAGAAACTGCGGGATACGGGAAATACATTGATCGTCATCGAGCACAATCTGGAGGTCATCAAGTGCGCGGATTGGGTCATCGACCTTGGGCCGGAAGGGGGGTCGGGCGGAGGGCGGATCGTCGGGCAGGGGCCCCCTGAAAAGATCGCGGCGATCCCGGCCAGCTACACTGGGGAGTATCTGAGTCGGGTCCTGTGATCCAGAGCAGGTGCCTGGACACCTCTGGACGGTATGGACGGTATGGACGGTATGGACGGTATGGACGGTATGGACGGTATGGACGGTTCCATGGTGTCCCTTGCTGGGTGGGGACATGCCAAAGGCGGTATGCGGTGTTATAAGGGGGTGGCAGGTCGCGGGTGGGCCGTGTTAAGAGAGGGTTGATGAATCGTGAATCCAACCCGATATCCCCGCAGCGAAGTGTGTCCCGGTGGGGACAGGCTGCATTTGGGTTGTGCCTATGGGCTACGGTCCTGGGCCCCGCAGCCGGGACCGCAGCCGGGACCGCAGCCGATGGGGGACTGCTGGCCCAAGCTTCGCGGGCGCTCGAGGAATCCATTCCCCAGGTCGCCATCCAAAAACTGCAGATCTTGCTCGCAGGTAGCGATTTAGGTCCAGAAGGGCGGGTCGAAGCCATCCGCAAGCTAGGCGAGGCTTACCTTGCAGCGGGTCAGAACGAGCAAGCCTTGGAGGCGATCGCCCCGTTGGTCAACAAACAAGATAAGGCGGCCCGGCTGATGTACGCCGAAATCATGGGGCAAGCCGGAAGATGGAGCGAAGCGCTGCCGGTCTATTCGGAGTTGGCCGTTGACGCTACGGCTCCTATGAATGCGCGTTTGGGTGAAGTGGAGGCCTTGTATGCCTTGGGCCAAAGGGCCAAAGCGACTGAACGCTTGGAAGCCATCGTGGATCGGCAGGATGTGCCCATGACGGCTAAGCTACGTCTGGCCAGTTTGTATGCGGAAGCGGGCAAGCGGCACAAAGTGTCAGCATTGCTGGCCAGTCTACGGCCTTCCCAGCATGGGGAGGTCATCTGGAAGCGCTATCTGGAAGGCCGCTTGTTGTTGCTTGAGGGCCGCACCGAACAAGCGGGCGCGCTCTTCAAGGAGATTCTCCAGGAAAAGCAGCTTCCCGAGAAGATGCTCGTGTGCGCCACCCTGGGCCATTGCGAGGCCCGGGTCATTCTCGAGGGCTACGAATCCGCAGACCGGGATATTGAGACATTTATCTGGCAAAACCCGACCAGCACGTACCTGGCTAAGATGTTCCGCAGGCTGGAAGCCGTTTACGAAAAGGAAGAGGATCCGCCTTCGGGCGAGTTGCAGAAGTGGGCGGCCCAAAAGCAACCGATGGAACGGGCTGCGCTGGCTCGCTTCTATCTGGCTCGAATGCAGGTCCGGGAGAAGAAGTGGGAGAAAGCCGCCCGCTCCCTGGAGGTATTCCTGCAGACTTATCCCGGGCACCGCCTGAGCTCTGAGGTGCGTCAGATGGAAGCCGGTTTGCTGGTGCTGAAGAGGGATTTTGCCGGGGCCGTGCGCGCTTTGGAAGCGGCTGAGCGGGAGGCCAAGGATGATGAGCGCCGCACGGAAATCGAGCTGCGCACAGGTCTTGTACACTTCCAGGCGGGGGACTATCTGCTGGCCGGGAACCTTTTTGACATGGTGGCCCGCCGTTCGCCCAAGCTCCGGGAGATTGCCCTTTATAACGGTGCGCTGGCGGCCCTCAACCAACGCCATTTCGAGCGGTTTGAGGAGTTGTACGGCGAATTAGGCAAGGAATTCCGGGAGAGCGTCCTGCGCGGTGAACTGGTTTTGGAACTGGGGTTGCTACAGGCCCGTTCCCAGGATCCCCGCGCTGGGGAGGCCCTCCAGAGCTTCCTGCGCCAGTTTCCCCAGCATGCCAGGACTTCGGAGGCGCGTTTGGCCCTCGCCGAGTTGGCTTTTGAAACCAACGATTTGCCGCGCTCCCAACAGTATCGCTTGGCCGTCAACCAAGCCGCTCCGGGTACCGAATTGGCCGATCAATCCCAACTCTTAGCCGTTTTCCTAGCCGACTCCCAAAATCCCCGCCGCGATGAGGAAGTCATTGCCCTGGCTGCGGCTTTTATCCGGGAACGGCCTCAATCCTCGCTGATCCCCGAAGTGCGCATGAAACTGGGACAGGTGTATTTCCGCAAAGATGATTTCGCCAACGCGGAGACGCAATTTGCGACATTGGCGCACGAGGCACCCGAGAGCCAGTATGCCGAAACGGCGCTGTATTTGGCCGGACAATCGGCCATGAAGAGCATTAACAATGGGTCGGTGGACCGGGCGTTAGGGTATTTTGATCAGGTGGTCCAAAAGGAAGGCCCATTGAAGCTGTACGCCCGGCAGCAGCAAGCAATTGCCCAGAGCCGACTGGATAAGGAAACGGAGACCATCGCCCTCTACGACATCATCCTTTCGGCACAACCGGCCCCGGATGCCGAGTTGCGTTATGCGTCCTTGGCGGGCAAGGGCGACAGCTTCCTGGCTCTGGGGCGCAAGGAGCCCAAGTACCTGGAGAATGCGGTGGCTGTGTTTGGGCAATTGGCCTCGGAATCCGGTGTGCCCGTGATGTGGCGCAATCAATCGCTCTATAAGAAAGCCAAGGCATTGGAACTCCTGGGCCGGGTCCCCGAATGCTTGGTGGCTTATTATGACATCCTTGATTCCAATACGGCCGAAAGCCGGGAGTTCCTGTGGTACTACAAGGCCGGGTTCGATGCCGCGCGGATTTTCGAAAGCCAAGGGCAATGGAAATCGGCTATCGGGGTGTACGAGAAGATGGTCAAGCTGGAGGGCCCCCGTTCGGACGAAGCGCGTGCCCAGATGCGGCAGTTGCGCCTGGAGCACTTCATTTGGGAGTAGCCGCGCCCAACAAGGAGTTGCCGACCGGACCGGTTTGCCCTTTTATCTGCGGCCCTCACCTTTGACCCAATGAAGCTTTATATTCCTGGTCCTGTTCAAGTCTCAGAAAAGACCTTCCGCGCGCTCTGCAAACCCATGATTGGTCACCGCAGCGGTGAATTCAAAAAGCTTTACGGGGGGATCCAGCCCCGGCTGCAGGAGCTCTTCGCGACGCTACAACCGGTGTTCCTTTCGACTTCCTCGGCCTGGGGGGTCATGGAAGGGGCGATCCGCAATCTGGTGGGCTCTGGCAAGGTGCTAAACTGCATGTGCGGGGCTTTTTCCGACAAGTGGCTGGATGTATCCAAGAAATGCGGCAAACAGGCCGAAGGCTTGCAAGTAGAGTGGGGCCAGCCCATCCGGGGCGAACAGGTCCGGGCGAAACTCCAGGACGGCGGTTTTGAGGCTGTCACCTTGATCCACAACGAGACCTCCACAGGCGTTATGTCCCCGATTCAGGAAATCGCCGAGGTGGTGCGTGAATTCCCCGAGGTGATGTTCATCGTAGACAGCGTCTCCTCCTTCTCGGTGGTGCCCCTGCCCATGGACGAACTGGGGATCGATGTATTGCTGACGGGCTCCCAGAAAGCGTTGGCTATGCCTCCGGGCTTGGCCCTCTTCAGCGCCAGCGAAAAGGCGTTTGCCCGTGCCGAACAGATCAAGGGGCGCGGTTACTATTTTGACTTCCTGGAATTCAAAAAGAACCAAGCCGAGGACATGACGCCCAGCACCCCGTCGATTTCCCACATCTACGCGCTCGAGTCCAAGCTGGAGGACATTTTCAACGAAGGCGTAGCCAACCGGCATGCCCGGCACGCCGAGCTTAACGAGATGGTGGGCCAATGGGTGTTGCGCAACGGACTCGAGTTCTTTGCCCCCGAAGGTTACCGCTCCAAGTCGCTCACCTGTGTGGCAAACAATCGAGGGATTGACGTGCCGGCGCTGCTCAAAAACCTCAAGGACCGGCACGGGATCATTTTGGATGGTGGATACGGCAAGCTCAAAGGAGCGACCTTCCGGATTTCCAACATGGGTGACGAGACCCGTGAGACAATTGGGGAGTTGATTGCCGCGTTGGACGATTCCTTGCCGAAATGAGTCGGCCGCGGCTGGGCGTTTGAGACCCCTAGTGTAGTCCGCCGCAATTAATGGCACATTCACGCCGAAGGCGTAGAAAGATATTAGCCGGTGGCGAGCCTTTGCGACCCCACCGGAAAAGATGTAGATAAATGGTGGCACTGCGAAGGTGGTGCGGGCGACTGGTCCGTCTCGAAGGCCAACGGCCTGATCTATCCCCAGCCCGGGGCAACGCCCTGGGATTCGCGCATTGACCGACGGCGAAGCCCTGCCAGGGCGTGCTAATCTCAGTTCCCGGGGGGTAGCGCTTATGGGGCAACGCCCTGGGATTCGGTTGAAGGTGGGGCAAAAGGCGACTGGAGTTTTGCCGGATGGTGTTTACCGTGCCGCCCCTATGTCGATTTGGAATCTAGCCCACCCTTGGTTGCGCGATCTGGTCTCCTATGAGCCTGGCAAACCCATCGAGGATGTTGCCCGTGAACTCGGCTTGCAGCCTGAGGACATTATCAAGCTAGCTTCCAATGAAAACCCGCTCGGCCCGTCCCCGAAAGCGGTTGAAGCGATGCGCCAGGCCTTGGAGCGCTCCCATGTCTATCCTGATGGAGGCGGTTATTACCTGCGGGAAGCCATTGCCGAGAAATTCGCGCTCAAACGCGAAAACGTGATCCTTGGGTGCGGCTCCAACGAGGTCATCGAGTTTGTCGGGCACGCCTTCCTGAGACCCGGGGACGAGATCATCACCGCCAAGCACGCATTTGTGGTTTACAAGCTGATGGCCACCCTGTTTGGGGCTACGACGGTGGAAGTCGATGATCCGGGCTATACCCATGACTTGGATGCCATGGCGGCGGCTATCACGCCCAGGACCCGGGAGATCTTCATCGCCAATCCTAACAACCCCACGGGTACCTTGGTCAGTCAGGAGCAAATTGACCGTTTCATGGACAAGGTGCCCGATCACGTGGTGGTCGTTTTCGATGAGGCCTACTATGAGTTCCTCGAAAACCCGCCTGACACCCTCAAATTCGTCCGGCAGGGACGCAATGTCCTTGTGCTGCGTACGTTTTCTAAAATCCAAGGCTTGGCCAACCTGCGGATCGGTTACGGCCTCGGGTCAGCTGAGCTCATCGGGGTTTTGCAGAAAACCCGCCAGCCCTTCAACGCCAACGGGATCGCCCAAGCCGGGGCGCTGGCTGGGTTGCGCGATGAGGAGCATCAACTCAAGACCCGGCAGATTACCATCGAAGGCCGGAACTGGCTTCAGCAGGAATTCGCCGCGATGGGGCTCGAGTTTGTGCCCAGCTACGCCAATTTCGTCCTCGTGAAAGTCGGCGACGGAAAGGCCGTGTTCGCCGGATTGATGAAAACGGGGGTCATAGTACGGGACATGAACGCCTATGGTTTGCCCCAGTGGATCCGGGTGTCTATTGGCACCCCTGCGCAGAACCGGCGATTCCTTCAGGAGCTCAAGCTCTTGTTGGCCTGATTGGCTGTGAACACGGACACGATCGCTGCTATCTCGACTGCTTTCGGGGAGGGCGCCATCGCCATCCTTCGCCTTAGCGGCCCGGAGGCTGTTGCCATCGTGGACGGGGTATTCCGTGGAAAGAAGCCCTTGGCTGGGATCCCTGCCCGGATGCAGGTCTTTGGGGGGATCTATCACGGCGATTGCAAGTTGGACGAGGTGCTCCTGAGTATCCACCGGGCTCCGGCCAGCTACACCGGGCAGGATGTGGTGGAGATCAACTGCCACGGGGGTGTCCTGGTTAGCCGTCGGATTTTGGAGCTCCTGTTGGCCCGGGGGGCGCGAGCGGCGCAGCCCGGCGAGTTTACCCAACGCGCGTTCCTGGCCGGGAAGATGGATCTGACTCAGGCCGAAGCGGTTATGGACCTGATAACGGCCCAAACGGATCTGGCCTTGCGGGCCGCTTCCGAGCAACTGGAAGGGCGCTTGGGGCAACTTGTCCTCCAGTTACGTGAAGATCTCGTGGGAGTCCTTGCCCACATTGAAGCCTACATCGACTTTCCCGACGAGGACATCGATCCGGATACCGGGCAGGCGCTGTTGGCCAAGCTGGAAGCTGCGGGTGTCCAGGCCCAATCGCTTTTAGCCACCGCTGGCAAAGGTAAGATCCTGCGCGAAGGGGTACGGACGGTGATATTCGGGGAGCCCAATGTGGGGAAATCCTCGTTGCTCAATGTGTTGCTCGGATATGAGCGGGCCATCGTTAGCGCCCGGCCAGGAACGACGCGGGATGTGATCGAGGAGGTGGTCAATGTGGGGGGTATTCCGCTGCGGCTCGTCGATACGGCGGGAATCCGGGAATCGGCTGACGAAATTGAGCGTGAGGGGATGGAGCGCACGCATCGGCAGATTGAACGCGCGGATCTCGTCCTCCACGTCGTCGATGGCAGTCTGCCTGCGGGCAGCCAGCTCCCGGTCTCCAGCAAGGGGCACCCGATCCTGACGGTTCTCAACAAGGCCGACCTGCCTCTGCATCCGAGCTGGATCGGTACGCCGGGGGTCCGCGTCTCTTGCTTGCAAAACCTTGGCTTGGCCGACCTGGAATCCGCCATATTGGAGTCCATCACCGGCGGCCACGCCGCTCACAGGGATTGGTCGGTGGCCATCAATGCCAGGCACAAGGACTGTCTGGAGCGAACACTGGGGTTCCTTCAAGCTGCCCAGAAAGCCATGCGTTCGGGCTTGTCCCCCGAATTCGTGGCGGAGGAAGTCCGGGGCGCGCTCGATCCCGTGGGCGATATCGTCGGACGGGTGGACACCGAGGACATTCTGGGTAGGATTTTCAGCACCTTTTGTATCGGCAAATGAAGCGGGGCCAATCCAACCCGTGCTTCGCCTCCGAGATTATTTATGTCCCTTTCGCTCTATAAACATCTATTGAGGCCGCTGCTGTTCTCTATGAATCCAGAGACCGTGCATCATTTGGCCATGGGTTTTTTGGCCAGCAGCGGGGGCCTCGTGCAGAGGATGGCTCCCATCCAAGATCCGCGTTTGGTTCGGCGGGTTTTTGGCGTGCGTTTCCCCAACCCTGTGGGCCTCGCAGCCGGGATGGACAAGAACGCCATCGCCCTACGGGCATGGGAAGGACTCGGTTTCGGTTTTGCCGAGGTAGGCACGATCACTGCCCGCGCCCAGCCCGGCAATCCCAAGCCGCGTATTTTCAGGGTGCCGGAGTGCGAAGCCTTGATCAACCGGCTTGGGTTCAACAACGAAGGCGCGGACGCGATTGCCAGCCGTTTGCGCCAATTGGAGGAAGCGCGCCAATGGCCGCGGATCCCGGTGGGAATCAATCTCGGCAAAAGCAAGGTGACGCCTTTGGAAGAGGCCACCAGCGACTATTCATTGTCATTTGAACGGCTGCACCGGTTTGGGGATTATTTTGTTCTCAACGTGAGTTCACCGAACACGCCTGGATTGCGGGCATTGCAAGACCGGGCGGCTCTGGACGAGCTGCTAGCCGGTGTGCAGCGGCGCAATACGGATAACCGGCCGTTGCTGGTCAAGATTGCCCCCGACCTGGGCTGGGAACCCATCGAAGAGATCATTGAATTGGCCAAAGAACACGGTTTGGCCGGGATCATTGCCACCAATACCACCATCGATCACTCCAGCATCCCCGAGGAACGCCGCCAGCAGGGCGGCTTGAGCGGTCGCCCTCTCCGGGAGCGTTCCACGGAAGTGGTCCGGTTTATTGCCAAACGCACCGACCTGCCGATTATTGCCGTGGGCGGGATCTTCACGGCTGACGACGGACTCGAGAAGCTCGATGCCGGGGCTAGTTTGCTTCAGCTTTACACTGGATTCATCTACGAGGGCCCGGGCCTTATTCGGGCTATTTGTCAGGCGTTGCTGCAGCGGGCGTAGACCAGGTCGGCTGGTCTCCGACGTCAGGTCAGCCTCAGCCCCAAAGGGGCATCCGCATACCAGCCCAGGGTGCAACCCTGGGAACGGCAGCCTCAGCCCCAAAGGGGCATCCGCATACCAGCCCAGGGTGCAACCCTGGGAACGGCGATGTTCAAACCGGTGAGTTCTGAAGGACCGCCGCATAGCGGTTGATTGCGCGCGCATTCCCCCATCCGGCCATATGCGGCGTTCCTTCAGAACGCGTGCGTTGGGGGCGAGATACCCAGGGTTGCACCCCATAAGCGCTAACCCCCGGGAACTGAGATTAGCACGCCCTGTCAGGGCTTCGCCGTCCATGAATGGGCAACCCAGGGCGTTGCCCTGGGCTGGGGA
>JAYVTN010000289.1:0-6019 GCA_043788785.1 Spartobacteria bacterium
ACCCCAAGTCAGTGCGGGGGGCAATGCCTTCGTTGAGCCCTGAGAGGAAAAGGGAAATCCCCCCACCACGCACTCATGCCGAAGGAAAGCGCAGGCAGGCCGCAGGAGCTTGAAACCCGCTTGTTTTTGCGAAGGGTCGCCACGATGGTTGCCCCTGTCCATGCGAGTCCTGGTTGCGCCCGATAAATTCAAAGGCTCTATGTCGGCAGCATCGGCCGCCCAAGCGATCGCCCGCGGCTTCTCAAGCGCGTGGCCCCAAACCATCCTGGACCTCGCTCCCATTGCCGACGGAGGCGAAGGCTTTGCCGAGTGTTTGCAAACAGGGTTTGGGGGCGAATGGGTGGAGCTGGTCGTCTCCGACGCCCTTGGCCGCCCTGTTCCCGCTCGCTATTTATGGATCCCAGCGAGGAAAACCGCTGTCATTGAGATGAGCCAAGCCTCCGGTCTATGGCGGCTGCGCCCTGATGAACGCGCCCCCTTACAGGCCGCCACCTTCGGAACCGGCCAACTCATGCGCCATGCCGTCGAACACGGGGCACAAACCCTCGTATTAGGCTTGGGTGGAAGCGCAACCACCGATGGCGGCATTGGCATGGCCGCAGCGTTGGGGTTCACCTTTCTTTCCAGCAACGGTCAAGTGCTCCAGCCCGTTCCCGCCAACTTACGCCTGATCGAGCGAATTGACACGCACGCTGCCTTGGAGCTGCCCATGGTGATCGCAGCGTGCGACGTCCAAAATCCCCTGCTGGGCCCGGAAGGAACGGTCGCGGTTTTCAGCTCCCAGAAAGGCGCAGACGCCCAGACGCAGGAGCAATTGGAGGACGGCTTGCAGAATCTCGTCCGAATCGTTGCCCGGGATTTGAGGACCGATTTCAGCTCGCAACCCTGCGCAGGGGCCGCCGGTGGCCTCGGATACGGTGTTCGAACCTTTTGCAATGCGACTATAAGATCCGGGTTCGAGATAGTGGCAGAGGCTTTGGACCTGGAGGATCGGATCGCAGCGTGTGATCTCATCCTCACAGGCGAAGGCCGCTTGGACGGCCAAACCCTCCACGGAAAGGGGCCCGCAGCCTTGGCTGGTCTTGCCCGGAAATTTGGGAAACCGCTAGTTGCTTTCGCGGGATCGGTTTCTAATGATCCCGGGGTTTGTGAGTTATTTACCGTGTCGATCCCCATCGTGGACGAGCCGATGTCCCTCCAGGAAGCCATGAACCGGGGCGGGGAGCTACTCGAACGCGCAGCGATTCGAGCGGCAAAGCTCATTGAGCTAGGAACACTTTTATGAACAAACGCATCGCACTACTTTTCTCAGGTCAAGGGGCACAAACCGTTGGGATGGGCAAAGATTTGGCGGCAAAATACCCGGTGGTTGCCGATTTGTTCGCCCAAACCGACGCCATCCTGGGGTACCCGCTGAGCCAGATTGCCTTCGAAGGGCCCGAGGATGAACTCACCCAAACCCGCAACTGCCAGCCCACACTATTCGTTCACGGGTTCGCCTGTCTGTTGGCTCTTCAAAGTGAGCTCGGTGTGTTTCGCGTCCATGCGGCCGCCGGGTTATCCTTGGGCGAGTTCACAGCGCATGCCGCTGCGGGGACTTTTGACTTCGAAACGGGTCTGCGCCTGGTGGCTAAACGCGGCGTTTTCATGCAAGAAGCCTGCGAACAAACCTCGGGCGCGATGGCGGCCATGATCGGCGCGGAAGAAAACACCGTACGCAGCCTGGCCTCGGAGACCGACGTGGACATCGCCAACCTCAATAGTCCTGGGCAAATCGTAATCTCAGGAGAGAGTTCCAAAGTGGCGCTCGCGGTTTCGTTGGCCAAAGAACACGGGGTTCGCATGGCCAAGACCCTCAATGTGGCAGGCGCTTACCATTCGCGTCTGATGAACTCGGCCTTCGTCCGGTTGGGCGATGAGCTCCAGCGCACACAGTTCAACGAGCCCAAATTCCCTGTGATCTGCAACATCGATGCGCGCCCGGTAAGGGACCCCGAGGAGATCCGAACCTCTCTACAAGATCAGGTCACTGGAACGGTGCGTTGGACGGAAACGCTGGAGTATCTGGTCGATGAGGAGAAGTGTGAGCTCTTCATTGAGCTGGGGCCGGGCGGGGTGCTGGCGGGTTTACTGAATCGCACCCGCAAAGGCACCCCGTGTATCTCGATCAGTGACTGTGCCAGTATGGAACTGGCGCTGGCGCAGCTCCGCGAGTGAGCCTGGAGCGGCGGACTTCCTAGCGCAACTTCCTCAAGGTTGGATCGAAAAGTCGCGAAACCCTGGGGGCATGGGCTTCCAGCCCATGAATGGCAGGACGCTCCATGCGGCCACGGATGCACATGGGCCCATGCTATATTCGGCCAGCCCCAAGCTAGTCGGCTTTGACCAAATTGACGTCAATCCCGAAGAGCCGCCACCTGGGCAGTTCATAGATGTACTTCAGTGCAAAAGTCACTTTGGAAGGTTTCCCCGGATATTGCCCTGAAACCATTAGGAGCCCCTCGCTATTGATGAAAGGCGCCGGGTGGAATTCAGCTTGGGATTTCAGAATGGCGTCGAGGTGCACGTCTTTCTCGATAAACTTCGCAAACGCCCTGTCGAGTTGCCCCACCGTCAACTGGCGCTGCCAGACTCCAGAAACGCCTTTGTAGAATTTCCCAAAGGATTTCTCCTGGATCGCTCCATTAAACTCCAGCAACGTGTCAATCACCAGTTTCCGAACGGCCTTGTCGTCGGGTATCGGTCGATCCACGGCGGGCGTCAGCGCACCTCCCATGCTGACTAGAGCGAAAAGATTGCCTCCAAAGCCCTCGTGCGGGTCTTGCCTGCGCTTGATCGAAAAAACCCGCCACCCTCCCGATTCCTGGGTCATTTCAAGATCCACTTCGAGCTTTGCGCCCGATTTGAGGACGAGATCTCCTTCTAGGTTTGCCAGTTTTCCATGGATTTGAACAGGCTGCCAAGTCGCGCTGCTAAACCCGTCAATGCCGGTTTCCTGCATCGTTAGCTCGAACGACTTTGGCGTTTGCCGGGCTTGGAATAAATAGGAGGCGCTCTCATAGGCCTCCCGGAACTGGGCGTTGCCGATGTGCTCGAAGAAGGTCGTCGCCGCAGCTGCGGGATCGGGCTTCCTGCCGCATCCTGGGATCCACAAGACCCATACAAGGCCCAAGCAAATCCGGAACAGGACAGACAAAGTGCGGGGCTTCATCGTCCGCCTCCTCCTAAACAAGAGTCTGTTCGCAGGCCCAGCGATACTTGGATGAACCACAGAGACACAGAGAGCACAGAGGGGGCTTCAGAATTGCTTGGCCTCTTCTGACGGGCGAGCGCTTCAGTCGGTGACGATGCGCAAGACCGACTTGAAACGAGAGGCTTGCCCCTCTGTGCTCTCTGTGTCCTCTGTGGCAGAGGATTCCCGGGTTTCTTTGGCTTCATGGGAGAGTTACGCGCTCGTAAGACACTCGGCAATCGTTAGGAGCTCAACTCGAGCATCCGCCGAATCGGCATCTCTGCACGGGCCCGGATGGATTCGGGAATGACGATCTGAGGCTCGAGATTGAGGAGCGCATCGTGGAGCTTTTCCAAAGTATTCATCTTCATGAACCGGCAATCGGCACACGCACAAAGGTCGGTGGGGCCTGCGATGAACTCCTTGTCCGGCATCTCCCGTCGCAGCCTGTGCAACATCCCGGATTCGGTCACAATGATGAAGGAGTTCGCCGGGCTACTCTTGCAATAGGCGATCATCTTTTCGGTGGAACAGACCTCGTCGGCCAAGATCCGAACCGCGTAGGTGCATTCCGGGTGCGCCACCACCAAAGAACCCGGGTACTGGGCCCGGATGCGTTCGATCGAGTCGCGCGTGAACTCCACATGCACATAACAGGCCCCCCGCCAGAGCTCCATCTTGCGTCCGGTTTGCTCCATCACCCATGCCCCGAGATTCTGGTCGGGAACGAAAAGGATATTCCGGTCCGCCGGGGTTGCATTGACAATTTTTACGGCGTTGCCGCTTGTGCAAATCACATCGCTGAGGGCTTTGACTCCCGCCGAACAGTTGATGTAGGCGATCACGTAGTAGTTCTTGTCCGCGTGCTCCTGGAGGTACGCCGCCAATTTGTCCGCAGGGCAGGACTCCGACAATGAACAGCCAGCATCAAGGTCCGGCAAAATCACCGTTTTGTGCGGATTCACGATTTTGGCAGTTTCGGCCATGAAATGGACGCCGCAGAAAGCGATCACATCGGCCTGGGTGCTGGCGGCCTGGTAGCTTAGACCCAAGGAATCGCCGACGAAATCTGCGAGTTCCTGGATTTCCTTGATCTGATAATTATGCGCGAGAATGACCGCATTGCGGGTGCGCTTAAGTTCGAGAATCGCTTCAACCAAATCAATGCCGAGGGTGGCCATCGCAATAACTTAACGTGCGCAGCCCAAGGGTCAATCTGAGAGGCGAGAACCGGAATAAAGGCTGAAGGTTGATGTATGAAGTATGAAGGGGGGAGGTGGCATGCCACCCGCCGCTAAGTAAGCGCCGATGGGGACGCAGTCCATGGGCTGGAAGCCCATGCTACATGGCATCGCGTTGCGCTAAGCACCCCTTCATACATCATACTTCAACCTTCATCCTTCAAAGAAGTTGGTACCAGTTGTTGCGACGTCGGGGCTCGTACCCTGCCTGGGTGATGAGTTCCTCGATCTCCTCTTTGGCCAAACGGAAGGTGGTTCCGGCGTTGCTGACTACGTTTTCTTCCATCATGACACTGCCGAAATCGTTGGCACCATAGTGGAGGGCGATCTGCCCGATCCGAGGGCCTTGGGTGACCCAGGAACTCTGGAGATTGGCGATATTATCCAAAAAAATCCGGCTCAGCGCCTGCATGCGCAGGTACTCGGCGCTGCCAACGGGTTCGGCTCGCAACTTGGTGTTCTCGGACTGGAAGGTCCAACAGATGAAAGCGGTAAACCCGCCCGTGGCATCCTGCTGATCACGTAGGCGCTGGAGATGTTCGATGCGTTCTTGGACACTCTCGACATGGCCAAACATCATTGTGGCGCTCGAGTTCAACCCCAGTTCATGGGCGATTTCCATCACCTTTAGCCACTGGTCGCTGTTGCACTTGAGCGGCGCTATCCGGTTTCGCACCCGGTCCACGAGGATCTCGCCCCCGCCCCCGGGAATGGAGCCGAGCCCGGCCTCCTTGAACCGGCTGATTACCTCTCTTAAAGGCATTTGGAAGACACCGGCAAAATGGTTGAACTCCGGAGGGCTGAACCCGTGGATGTTGATATGCGGGTATTTCTCCCGGACATGGGCGAGCATGTTGAGGTAGAAATCGATGCCCAGTTTGGGGTGGTGGCCCCCTTGGAGGAGGATCTGGACGCCTCCGATGGCGGTCAACTCGTCCAGTTTGAGGTCCATCTGCTCCTGGCTAAGCACATAGTGGTCTGCGTCCTGTTCGGTGCGGTAAAAGGCGCAAAACTTGCAATAAACGTTGCACACGTTGGTGTAGTTGATGTTCCGGTCCACGATATACGTGACAATCTCATTGCCCCGTCCCTCGAAGGCCTTCCCGGAAACCATTCGGCGGCGGTGATCCGCTAATGCCCCCAGTTCGTTGAGCGGCAACCGGTAAAGCGCCAAAGCGTCTTCCTGGGAAATGCGCTCACCGGCAAGGACCCGCTCAGCGACGGCCTGTTCGATATCAACTGAAACCATAATCCCCTTTTCTATGCGCAATCGCTCTCGCCGTAAAGGAAGGGGCACACGCCCCCCTCCCTGTGTTCGTGATGTGTGCAAGTCCGGCGGACTTTCTTGTGGTGCAAGCGCCCCTCCCGCGCACCACCCCGGATAGGATTAAAATGCTGGTAAACCACCAACCCCAGAGGGGCACCCGCATGCCAGCCCAGGGTGCAACCCCATAAGCGCTAACCCCCTGGAACTGAGATTAAGGCGCCCTTTCAGGGCTCCGCCGTCTGTGGGGCCGCATCCCAGGGCGTTGCCCTGGGCTGGGGC
>JAYVTN010000290.1:0-3470 GCA_043788785.1 Spartobacteria bacterium
GTTGGCCGAAGGCTCGCAGGCTTCCATCGTGTGGGCCTGCAATGGCCTCGCGGCTGGAAAGGTCCACCAACTCAGCGCGGCCGGGGTGTTCTCTGAGGTGGCCGTTTTCAAGTATCGCAGCCCGATGGAATTCGCTTCGGGATTGGTGGGCGACGGGCACGGGATCTTTTATGGGACTATGACTTCCCAAGGAGTCGGCAACGGCTCGGTGTTCCGGATGGATGCCGACGGCCGACGCGCGACGCTCCACGCGTTCACCGGATCGGATGGCAGTACGCCCGAGGCAGCGCCCTGCCTTGGCACCGACGGCAATCTCTACGGCACTACCTCCGCCGGCGGGGACGATGATGCCGGCGTCATTTACCGGCTGACTCCTGACGGGGCTTACACCCGTCTCCATAGCTTCTCCTCCACGGACGGGGCCGCACCCCGGGGCCGGTTACTTCAAGCCAGCGACGGCCATCTCTATGGCACCACCTCCGGCGGCGGCTCCAGCGGCGCCGGCACGATCTTCCGATACACCTCCGCCGGCCTGTTCTCGGTAGTCCACGAGTTCAACGGCCCCGATGGACGCGGCCCGGTTGCTGGCTTAAGCGAAGGCGCCGACGGGGCGTTGTACGGCACCACGGAAACCGGCGGCCCGCTGCGCTCCGATCAATTCGGCGGAGGCATCGTGTTCCGGATCACCAAGTCGGGACTGCTCACGGTTTTGTATGCATTCAATCCCAAGCTCGGCGCCATTGACGGGTTCGCGCCCACGAGCGAACTCCTGCACCTAGGGGCCGGGGTGTTCTATGGGACGACTTCGAGCTCCAGCGGATACCCTTATGTCCTCGTCAACGGAACCAGCCCAGGCACGATTTTTAAAATCACAGCCAGGGGTGTCTATACCCGGGTCGCCAACCTCACGAGCTTGAGCGGTCCAGCAACGACCGGGACCCTTTTGCATTGCGACAGCGGTCTGGTCAAAGGCGCCGACGGGGCTCTCTATGGCACAACCGGCAGCCGCACCAAATATGGTTCCAGTGTGACTGCCGGAATCGCCTTCCGCGTGGGCTTGAACGGGCAATTGGAAGTCCTCCATCTCTTCGATGGCGCCTCCGCAGGAACGCTCTGGCGCAGTGACGCAGGCGACCTCTGGGGTTTGGTGAACGGCTATTCTGTGGGCTCCGGTCTCGGGAACGCCTTTGTCCTCTCCCCTGGTCTCCTCGGTGCCAAGGGAAACTACACAGCGCTCCTGAGCGACGCAGGCAAAATTCATGCCGCTAGCGGTAGACTCACCTTGACCCTCACCGCGCAAGGCGGCTTGAGCGGCCGCTTGGAGTTCGCCGGAATCGCGTACCCGGTATCCGGGAAGTTCGATGAGCTCGGGGATTTCACCAAAACAATCCCGCGCGGGCTCACAGCATCCCCTCTGACGCTCACCCTCCATCTCAATGTCGAGGATGCCATCGTGGGGAGAATCACCGGCACCGTTTCGGCTGGGGCCGTCAGCGATGTGGTCGATCTGTCCCGTGCCCCGTCCTTTGCTGCTGCGGCGCCCTCGCAAGCCGGTCGATACACGCTTCTGATCGATTGTCCGCATACGGCAGGAAAACCAGGCGGGCACGGGTTTGGCACGCTGGTGGTGAGCAGTCGGGGAGCGATTATCTACAGCGGGGTGCTGCCCGATCTGGCCAAATTCAGCGGAAAGTCCTACCTGCGCACCGATGGCACATTGCCTTTCTATGCAGGGATATATTCCGCAAAAGCCCGCGGCAGTATGCGGGGCGACATGAGCTTGCGCGAAATTGCCGCAGTCAGCGATGGCGACGCCGTTTTAGCTTGGGATAAACCCCAGCAGCCCGCGGGTTTATATGCGGGCGGGCTGAGCACAACCCTAGCCGTGGCAGCTTCCCGGTTCGCTACTCCACCGCCTTGGACCCGGATCCTGACATTTGGGGACAACCTGCCCAATGCGGGTCTGAGCAAAGAAGTGGGCCTCCTGACGGCGCAGCTTCCCTTTTCACTATTGCTCAACAACACCGCTGGGTTCGCGGCCATACCCAGTCCGAAGCCAACGCTTGGGTTTAATCTGCACACTGGGGTGTTCATCGGCACCGTTCCTGGTGGAACGGGCAAGTACAGTTTTTGGGGAGCCGTTTTCCAGAAGACCAACACCGGAGCGGGGCTTTATAGTGACGGGAGCACGACCTCAGGAATCGGTCTGAGCGCGTATCCCTGAAGAGCCGTATGTGGCACGGTCAAGCGGTCCCAATTGGAAGGCCAAGGGCCTGATCTATTCCAGCCTGGGGCACCGCCCCATACGGCGCCTTAATCTGCGCCCTTCCCTGCGCATAGGCCTAAGCTAGCTGCTGTATTCTGACCCTCGCGTTTCGGTTGGGGAGGTTGTCCTCGTGCTTTTGGCAGTGTGTGGGTGCCCGGCGTGAGTGGGGTGGGCTTCACCCTTGCTTTTATGCCGGGAAACTGGGAAGCTGGGCAGGTGAAGACAACCATGGATTTGCCCGATGAACTTATCCGGGAAGTCAAGTTGCGCGCCCTTGAGCAACGGCGGCCCCTCAAAGACTTAGTTGCTGACTACCTCAAGCAAGGCCTCGGCCTGGGCCCATCAGCCGAGCCCGCTTCTAGTCCGCGGGTGGAAATCGGTGCGCGCGGATTACCGGTGATCCGGTGCGCTCCCGACGCTCCGGCCACCCGGATGAGCCTAGCCGAAGTGCTCAAACTCGAACAAGATTCCCAGGCAAAGGAGGACTTGGAGCGTGTCGGGATCATTCCTTTTTGACACGAACGTGTGGATCGCGTCGGTGTTCCCCACCCACCCCGCGCACGCCCAGGCGCAGCAGGCCTTGCGGGATGCCACGGCTGACGCCCCGGCAATCTTTTGCCGGTCCACGCAACAGAGCTTTCTGCGTCTGATTTCGACCCCGGCCCTGGTCAAAGCCTACGGCGCAGAGGGCATGACCAACCAAGATGCCTTGGCAGCCCTTCAGGCGTTGTTGGCCCTGCCGCAGGTTTGTGAACGAAAGGAACCCACTGGAACACCGGCGCTCTGGCATCGCTTGGCCTCCCGGAAATCCGCCTCGCCGAAAGTGTGGATGGATGCCTATCTGGCGGCCTTCGCCATTTCGGGGGGGCTGCGTCTGGCAACCCTTGATCACGATTTCGAAGGGTACGCGGAGCAGGGGCTTGATGTGCTGCTACTGATCCGCAGATGAGCCCAAGCCATGATGTCCCGGATTCCCCGGGGCGGCAGCTAGTGTAGTCCGTCACAATTAGTGCACAGAATAAAGAGGCTGAAAACCTATGCGATTTCACGCAATTCTGATGCCGGAGGCATACAAGAAATGCAGTGGCGAGCTTTGTGCGACCCGACCGCTGAAAGGCGTAATAGGGGATGGCACGCCGGTGTGCGGGGACTTGTGGGGACCAAGTGGGAAGGGTGAAAATTAGGACGCCCTTTCAGGGCTTCG
>JAYVTN010000291.1:0-3015 GCA_043788785.1 Spartobacteria bacterium
ACGAAGCCGGTGGAAAGCGCCAGGCCGCGATGGCCCATCTGGAGTTTGAAGGTAAAAAACCAGTTCAGGAGGAGATTGGTTCCGATCGCTCCGAAGCTGACCATCATGGGCGTTTTGCGCTTATCGATCGCGTAGAACGCTGGCGCCAGCACCTTGATCCCGGAATAGGCCGCCAAACCCAGCGCATAGAACTGGAGCGCGGCAGCCGTTTGGTCCGTGCTGAAGGCAGTGAACTTCCCGCCCTCGTAGATGATACTGATGATAGGCCGGGCCAGCATGATCAGGCCCACGGTTGAAGGGATGGTCAACAGGAACGCCAAGCGCATTCCACGCGCAAGGATTGTGCGGAACTCCAGCGTATTCCCCGCAGCGGCACTGCGTGAAATGACGGGCAGCGTCACCGTTCCGATGGCGACCCCGAAAAGGCCCAAGGGCAGCTGCATGAGCCGGAACGCGTAGCTCAGCCAGCTGACCGGGCCGTCGCCAAAGAGTTCGGAGGCAAACCGTCCGTTGACCATCACATTGACCTGAACAGCGCTGGCGGCAATCACGGCCGGGCCCATGAGGCGAAGCACTGCGCGCACCCCTTCGTCTTTCCACAAGAAATCCGGGCGGAACCGGTAACCAACGCGGCGTAGAGCGGGGAATTGGACGAGCAACTGAAGGGTGCCTCCCAACAAGGTTCCCAGGGCCAAGCCCACCAGAGCCCGCTGCCCAAAGTGTGGATCCAGCCACCAACCGATGGACACGCCGCCGACAATGGAACCGAGGTTGAAAAAACTCGAGGCCATCGCTGGAGCTCCAAAGATGCTCTTGGCGTTGAGCATGCCCATAACCAATGCCGCAAGCGACACCATGAGGATGAAAGGGAACATGATCCGCGTCAGCAACACGGTGAGCTCCTTCTTTTCCGGACTGAAGCCGCCCGCGAGCACACCAATGAGTTGCGGGGCGAATGCGATGCCCAACAGGGTGAGCACGCTCAGGACCACCGTAGCCAGGGTCGCAACTTTGTTGGCCAACGCCCACGCTGACTCATCGCCCTCCAGTTTGATGCGCTTGGAGAAGGTGGTCACAAAGGCCGTCGAGAGGGCGCCTTCGGCAAAAAGGTCCCGCAGCAGGTTGGGCACCCGGAACGCCGCCACGAACGCGTCCATCGCGAAACCCGCACCGAAAAGTTTGGCCAATATCAACTCCCGGGCCAACCCCAGCATCCGGCTGCACATCACAGCCAGGGCAACGGTTCCGGCCGCGCGCGTGCTGATGGTTTGTGCGGGCGGTCGAGAGTCGGACGAATTGGACACAGTTTTCAAATCAGTCGGTTTATTCCCCGCCAGAGTAACTGGCTTTACGAAGCCGATCCATGATGGCCAGGCCAAGACCTTGCTCAGGAACCGGTTGGGCGATGATCCGCTCCAGGCCCGCGCCATCCAGGCGCCGCATCTTGGCAAAGAGCGTTGCGGCGGCTTCCCGTAAGTCGCCTGAGACGCTCAGTATTTCCACCGCCCCGAAGCGTTCCGGAGCGGGCACGGTTTGCCAAGCCAGTATCCCGATATGAGGACCAGTGGTCGCCAAATCGTCCCCAAGGGTCATGGGGGTCCGTGGGGCGTAATGGCTTTGGAGTTGCCCGGGAGCTTCGGGCCGGTCGCCTGCAACCCCCGTGTGTACAGGCACCTAAGCGGACAACTCCTCGAGCGTGACCGGACCGCTGCGCAAGATCCGCATGGAAGCGCCTTCCACCGCGACAATGGTCGATTCGATCCCATGCGTGGTAGAGCCGCCGTCCACAATCAACGGAATCCGTCCGCCCAGTTCGTCCATCACATGGAGGGCGGTGGTTGGACTGATGCGCCCGAACCGGTTTGCGCTCGGCGCCGCCAGTGGCCCGCCAAAACCTTCCACGACGACTTTGAAAACGGCATGCGCACTCATGCGCACCGCCACGGTCTCCAATCCGGACGTCGCCAAATCAGGGACAATCCCGCGCCGGGGCAGGACAAGAGTCAGGGGCCCAGGCCAGAAGCTCGCCACCAGAGCATCCACCAGCGCCCGGCTGACGGCTGGAATATCCGCGACCCGCTCGAGCCAATCGCGATCGGGCAAATGCAAAATCAATGGATCAAAGAGAGGCCGCTGTTTGGCTTCGAAAATCTTCAGCAATGCCTCGGGGCGCAAGGCGTCGGCGGCTAGGCCATAGACCGTTTCGGTGGGCAACGCCACCGTGGCCCCATCCCGGAACGAGGCACAGGCCCGTGCCACGGCTTCTTCCAAAGCCTCGGGTGAGCCAGTCTCCAGACAAACGGTTTCCATGCAGCGCACCCAGCTCAGGACAGGGACGGTGCCAAGGCCTTGCGGGCCGCACGCACGCGGGACTCGGCTTCCGCCGTGTCTTTCCCGAAGGCAACCAAGTGGCCCATCTTGCGGCCAGGCCGCGCGCCGGCCTTGCCATAGAGATGAATTTTGACTTCTGGAAAAGCCGCGGCGGCCGCCCAGTCGGGCTCGCCAGCTGCCCAGAGATCTCCCAGCAGATTGGCCATTGCCACCGGACGCAATAATTCAGTGGAGCCCAAGGGCAATCCGCACACGGCCCGCAACTGCTGCTCAAACTGGCTGGTCACCGAGGCATCGAAGGAGAAGTGCCCGGAGTTGTGGGGACGCGGCGCCAATTCGTTGATCAGGATATTGCCGTCAGCGAGCAGGAACATCTCGACCGCTAACAACCCAACCAACTCCAACCGCTCAGCCACCGCTTCGGCCAATTCCCGGGCCCGTTCCGCAACCGAGCCCGGGATCGATGCCGGCACGATGGTCACATCCAGGATGTGATGGCTGTGGGCATTCTCGCACACCGGATATGTGAGTATCTTCCCGTGGATATCCCGGGCAACAATGACGGAGATCTCCTTCGCGTAGCTTACCCATTGCTCGAGCACTGCGCGTTGACCTTCAAATGGCGCCCACACAGCCGCCAAATCCAATGATCCGGCATCGATCTTGGCCTGCCCTTTACCGTCA
>JAYVTN010000292.1:0-7483 GCA_043788785.1 Spartobacteria bacterium
CCGTTGCCACTGCCCAAGGAATCAGCAGCCGCGGGGCCGTCCAGAGTTTCCTGACGCCATTGTTCGCGTGGGGCGGCACCGGATCCCAAGCAAGCACTGGCATTCTTGATGCCTCACTCCTGGCCCCTTCCAAGAGGGTCGTCTACTCCAATGTTTCCAGCGGCGGCTTTGACCTCGCCTTCACCACCACCGCCCTGGGGAAAGTCGGCTATACAACCATGTCGGGAGCCCCGGTGATCTGGTTTGAAGGCTCCCCAAGTTCAACTTCAACCTACTCCACCCTTCAATTCCGGTTTTACCAAACGGGCACGCAGATCCCTTTCGGCCTTAAGGGCGTCCGTTTCCGGATCGAAGATGCCGAGCGCTCCGAGCGTCTGGCCAACTTCAACTACTGGGATGCTACCGGAAACAAAGTGACCCTCCGCTGGGATAACCCAGTCTTTACTTATGGCTCTGCTCCCGTGTTTTACACGACCGCCTCGCAAGTCGAAAACGGCACCATTATCGAGGCTGGCACGCAGGCGGGTAAGTGGATCGATGTCGATCTCTCCGGGCTGACTGTCAGCGGTTTTGAGTTCCAAGCGCACAGGCAGAACGCCCAAGCAGGCAGTGTTTTGATGGGCGCCATTGGTGGCCAACCCACGCCGCTAAGCTTGGGTGGCACATTCGCTCCTTTGAGCCTGAATACCGGCGCGCAGGGCAGCGTGGAAATGCCTGATTTCACGTTGCAAGCCGTCGCGAGTAGCCCTGCCGGCCCCGTAACCCTCACCCAATCTCCCTCGCCGGGGACCCTGCAGCGTGCAGGCATCCTTCCGTGGTCTATCACAGCGAAGGATCCCGTTGGCAACGTGGTGACTACCGAGTTCCACGTCACCATCCATGACCGTACCGCGCCGACCCTCACGATCGCGCCTGCTGGGTTCACCCCGGTGGAATTGGAGTCCTCTACTCCTGCCGCTCTGGCCGATTACCGCTCGCAATTGGTTGCTTCCGATAATGTTGGGGTGACCCGCGTGATCCAAACGCCAGCTCCGGGCAGCCTCACCAGTTTGGGATCCTCGGAAGTGAGCATTACGGCCTTCGATGCCGCAGGCAACTCGACCCGGACAGCCTTCACTGTTAACGTTCGGCAAAGCGCCCCCTTTGCAGGGGAACCCTCTTATGGGTTTTTGGTTCAGAACGGCAGTGTGGTTCCCGATCTGGCAGACACCCGGGCAGGCTCCACATTCACCAAGTTCGGGGTTCCCTCCACGAATGATGTCGGCGGCATTGCCTACCTAGCCGGTTGGATCAAGGGCAGCGTGCGCGGCAGTGGCATATTCACCGGAACCTGCCCCAAGCTGGTGGCGGCAATCGGGGACCCGGCACCAGGATGCGGGGGCGCCCTCTTCAGTCTACTCTCTGATCCCATTCTCAACCGCAGCAGCCTTTCCACAGAAACGGTCGCTTTTCGGGCGACCTTGGTCAAACCCGCAACCCTGACCACCTTGGCTGGATTGAGCCTTACGACTGACACGGGGATCTGGACCAACATCGGGGGCAGTCTCCAACTGGTTGCCCGCGAGGGCGCGGCGGCTCCGGGCACGAATGGCGTATTCAAGGACTGGCTCTCCGCGACAGTGGTGGAGGACGAAATCCTTATTGTCGCCTCGCTTGTACCCGTGGGCACCGTTACGGCCTCCAATGGTCAAGGCCTCTGGTCCTGGACTGCGGGCAAGGGACTTCACCTAGTTCTGCGCAAAGGCCAAGACATCCCCGCCTCAGGTTCCAACAAGGTTGTCGCTAGCTTCCAGATGCTGGGCTCGGTTGGTACGACCTCGGGCCATGGACGCCATCACCTGGCCTCAGGCAAGTACGAAACGCGAGTCACCTGCTCGGACAACGTCGTCATCAACTACCTCATCGACAACACGGGGGTTCTTCCGGTCTACACTCCAATCTCACGCACTGGCCAAGCTTTCCTGCCCGGTTTGCAAGCCCAGACCATGGGACTCCCAGCTGGGAATGCATCCGGAGACGCCGTCTTCACCCTCGGGTTTACAACGGCGCTCAATGGCCCAACCCTCCTCAACGACACAGCCATTGGCTACTCTGCCAAGCAAGCGTCCGCTCTCACATGGGTAAACAGCCTCGTCGTCCGCAAGGGGGATGCTACCGCCGACGGCTTCACGTGGGCTACTTTCCAAGACCCGGCACTCAACGATCAAGGCGACGTAGCGTGGATTTCCACAGTCACTGGTGCCGTGGTCGGTTCCAACACGGTCATTGGCTTCTCACGGGTGGGCGATCAGCCCCGGATTGTGGCCCGTGTAGGCACGGAGGCTGCCGGAACCAATGGAGGCGTGTTTGCCTCCTTCACTGCCCTGGCTCTGCCTGGAAACGGCGGACCGCTTTTCGTGGCCAACCTGGTCAACCGCACCGCCAATCCCATCGTTGGCCAACCAGCGCTGCCCGGACCTGGCAATGTGACCGCCTCCAATGACTGCGGACTCTGGGCCATGGACAGCGCTGGGACCTTGTGTCTGTTATTGCGTGAGGGCTCTGTGATGGCGGGTAAAACCATCCGCAGCTTTACCGTGATTGGGAATGTATTGGCCAGTCCGGGCCAAACCCGCTCATTCACAAGTGGGGGAGAAATCGTGGTCTGCACCACGTTCTCAGACGCGAGCCAAGCCATCACTAGGATCAAGCAACCCTGACCCGCTTGTTCCGCGCACTGCCCCGCTTGGTGGCGGGTGAGGCAATATTTGGTCGGGCCCGCAGCGCCCGAACCGACCCGCCCGAACCGACTCGACCGAACCGACTCGACCGAACCGACTCGACCGAACCGACTCGACCGAACCGACTCGACCGAACCGACTCGACCGAACCGACTCGACCCAGCCGCCCCCTTCACTCGCTCCCAGAGTACCTGCCCTTTGTGCAGTGGCCTTAAACTAGAATTTTAAGACTGCAACCCACCGTTTCTCGCCAGCCCACAATTTCTTAGAGCGCCGAGAGTCGTTCTTGGATCGAAAACCATTTTTTTAGGTCGCGCACCGGAATTTCAAGACTGCCAAGTGCTCCGCTTAGACTCTGAGCGGCGTTTTACGTCTAGCGAGTTCCGTCCTTAGAGATTCCCGAGGCTTATTGACTATTCCCGTTCGCCCGGCTATTGCGAATTGTCCCCCCCATGTCATTTCCCCTGCCCAGCAACGAGAGTGAGCGCCTTCGTGAGCTCCATGGCTACGACTTCCTCGATTCCGCCCCGGATGAGGCGCTCGAAGAGATTGTTAATTTGGTCAAGGACATCTGTGAGGTGCCCATTGCCGTGATCAGCGTCATCGACGAAACCCGTCAGTGGTTCAAAGTCAAAGTGGGTACGGAAACGGTAGAGACACTGCGGGACGTTGCCTTTTGTGCTCACGCGATCTGCGAAGCCTCTATTTTTTTGGTGCCCGACGCAGCCTTAGACCGGCGGTTCCAAAAGAACCCGCTGGTCACTGGGGATCCGCACATCCGCTTCTATGCCGGAGCACCGCTGCTGACGCCATCGGGGAACGCGCTTGGAACACTGTGCGTTATTGACCAAAAGCCGCGCGAGCTAAGTCCGCAACAACAACGCATTCTGGTCGTGCTCAGCCGTCAGGTGGTGATGCAACTGGAACTCAAACGGCATATCGCCGAAGGCCGCAAAGCGGAACAAGCACTGGCCCGTGCTCACGCGGATCTGGAAATACGGGTCCATCAGCGCACCGAGCAGTTATACGAGGCCTGTGAACGGGCCCAGGCAGAAATCGTGGTCCGGATTCAGAGCGAAGCCGCTTTGCAGCACCGCAACGCGCAACTCCTGGGCTTCGAGGCCGCCCTGCTCAGGCTTGCTACGACGCGGCACTCGCAAATTTCGGATGCTTTGCGCCATGTCGTCGCGATTGCGCTCGACACCCTGGAGGTCGGTAACGCCTCGATCTGGCGGTTCGACAAAACCGGAGAGCGCCTGCGAAGCCTCGTGGTTTGCAATCGGCTCGCTCAAGCGACCACCACTTACCTCTCTTCCGACCGGGAGATCAATCAAAGCGATTGCCCGAACTTTTTTTTGGAACTGCGACAGAATCTGCCCGTGTTCGTTGCCGATATCCAGACCAGCGATCTGCGGAACTGTTGGAAACGGGTGTGGCCGCAAGCCAACCAGATTGGCTCCCTTTTCGGCGTGCCAATTCGCGTGAGCGGAACGCTGATTGGAACTCTCCTATTGGGTGACCCGCAGCTCACCCGAGTGTGGGATGCACCAGAAAAGGAATTTGCCGACTCATTGGCTAGCGTGATTGCGCTGGCCTTGGAGGCCGAAGAACGCCAGCAAGCCGAGGTGGCCCTCAAGGAGAGTCGCTCGCGCTTGGAGCTGGCAGTCGATGCCGCACGGGTGGGTCTTTGGGAACAAAATCTTCAAACCGGGGATGCTTGGTTTTCGGACGAGTGGAAACGGCAGCTTGGCTTCGAGCCTCCCGAAGTCCCAGACCGGCTCGAGGAATGGTGGAGCCGGGTGCATCCCGAGGACCGCGAGCAGCTCGAACGCAAGACCCACGATTTGCAAGGCAGTGGCTCTGCGCCCTCGTCCGATATTGAGTTTCGCATTCAGCATCGAGACGGCTCATGGCTGTGGCTCCTAGGCCGTGCGCGATTAGAGCTCGACGAGCACGGTCGACCCCTCCGGATTTACGGCTGCCACATCGACGTAACGGCTCGACACATGCTTGAGAAACAGCTTCACGCGCTGGCCGCTCATCTTGACCAAGTGCGGGAAGACGAACGCATAGGGCTTGCACGCGAGTTGCATGACGAATTGGGGCAGATCCTAACGGCTCTGCGCATGGATGTGGCTTGGTTGGCCAAGGCCAGTCTGCAACCCAAGGAATCCGTTGTAAGCAAAATCCCGCAACGGCTGGGTGTAATGAAAGATCTAATTGACCAAGCCATCTCAAGTGTGCAGCGGATCGCCACAGATCTGCGGCCAGGAATGCTTGTTGAATTGGGTTTGGTGCCCGCTCTGGAATGGCAAGTCGAAGATTTCGAAAAGCGCAGCGGCATCGCCATGAGCTTCTCCTGCTCTGTGGAGGAAACCGATCTGGGACCGGTGGTGGCGAGGGCCTTCTACCGAGCCCTGCAGGAAGCGCTCACCAATGTGGCCCGCCATGCGGAGGCCTCTGCGGTGGAGGTTGTCCTACTGCTGACCCCGGCCAATTCCACCCTGCAGGTACGCGACAACGGCCGGGGAATGCCCCTAGACGCGCCCACGGCAGCCAAGTCCCTCGGATTGATTGGTATGCGCGAGCGGGCTTGGGCCTTGGGCGGCGACATTGTTTTGAGCGCGACTCCGGGGGGCGGCACCACCGTGAGTATGACACTCCCCACCCAGTTGGCTCCTACAATGGGAATGCCACGATGAGGATCCCCTCATGAAGTTCCTTATCGTAGATGATCACGCCGCAATGCGTCGCGGGATCCAACAGATCCTTGAAGAGGAATTCCCTGAAGCCGAGATCTGTGGGGCCGCAGATTCAAGTGCCGTCATTGAATTCCTTCAAACGAGCCGTTGGGATTTGATCCTCTGCGACATCACACTTCCAGGGCGCAATGGCCTCGAGGTCCTGAAGGAGATCAAATTCGCCCAACCTATAGTACCTGTTCTGATGTTGAGTAATCATCCAGAGGAACAGTTTGCCCTTCGAGCCCTCAAGGCGGGTGCCTCTGGGTATATAACCAAGAGCAGCGAGCCTGAGGAGATCGTCGAAGCCGTTCATGCAGTCATGGCAGGCCGCAAGTATGTGGGCCAGCGGTTAGCTGAGCAACTTGCTGCAAGTATCGGGATGCCTGTGGATAAACAGCCTCACGAGCTCCTTTCAAACCGGGAATTTGAGGTGTTTTTGCTGCTAGCCGCCGGCAAGGAGGTCAAGGAAGTGGGTGCCGATCTGGATTTGAGCGTCAAAACCATCAGCACCCATCGTGAGCATATCCTACGCAAGATGCAGCTGCGCAACAACGCAGCCATGACGGTCTACGCTGTGCGCAACAACCTGGTCGGGTAAGCCAGGAACGTCGCGCCGTGACGGAAGCCAAAGACGTCGCAGGAGCCCTTGGAGCCCTCGCTCGCATGCGGCCCGATACGGTAATCCTCAACTTCCATCTTCCAGGCGGACTGTCCGTGCGAACGGTTCGGGAGTGCGGCCATTCGTGTCTGACACCTTATCAGGCGGAATGTGGCCCGTTGGGTCGGGTTTGGGGGCCCGGGGGTTTGTTGCCGGGCGACGGTGGGAGCCGTCGTCGGATCTTTCAACGTTCACAGGGGGGGACAGCCGGGCGGGCACTCCGCAAGTCGCCGGAACCCGTGCTGCATGGGTTAGTTCTTGGCTCGGATTCCACGTCCCGTGACCCATTTGCCTTTGCGCACGATCTGCGGGATTTCAAATCCATGTTTGCGGAATGCTGCAACGACCCCGGCTTCTTGTTCGCGCATCACTCCCGAAAACACGAGGTGCCCGCCAGGTTTGCAGGCTTGGGAGATTTTGGGAGCGGCTTCGATGAGGACGGCGCTGAACATGTTAGCGACAATGACGTCCCAGGTGCGCGCGGGCTTCCACTGGCGCACATCGATCCGGGTCGCGGTCACCCCTGCGAGGCCATTGGCTCGCACATTATCGCGCGCCACACGGACGGCGTCCGGGTCGAAGTCGCCGGCTTGGACGCTTTTGGCCCCAAGAAGGCGCCCTGCGATGGCTAGGATGCCGGTCCCGCACCCGAGGTCGAGCATCTCCCAGGGATGGCCTTGGAGGGAGGCGCTGACATCGGCCAGCAGCCGAAGACAGGTTGCCGTGGTGGCATGGTCTCCAGTTCCAAATGCTACGCCCGCAGGGATTAACAGCGGTTTTCGCACTCCTCCAGAAACGAGTTCCCGTTCTTGTTCGGAGCCGACCACCACCAGTTTGTCCCGGATTTTAAGCGGTGCTTTGGGTTTGGGCTGCAACGGGATGTCCCGTTTTTGGAGCAGCACCTGGCCTCCAAAGGACTTGGTCAAGGCGCGGGCCTGGGTCCGGGTGAGCTGGAAGACTTCAATGCGGATGGACTTGCGGTCGGCCAGATTGGTGATCGCCAAGCGGTCGCCCACACTGGTCAGGCGTTCGACCCATGCGTCTTCCCAGACCGCAGAGCTGAGTTTGCGCCAGAGATAGAAGGGGGATTTGCTCATTTCTTCCCGAAAATGATTAGGTGTTGTTGCGGTAAACTGTCGATGGTCTCCACATATTGAAGTTCAGGGTAGAGCTTCATCTCCTTTTTGAGCTGCTCCTGGCTCATTTTGTGAACCAGTTTGATAGCGACTTTGGGATCCTCCAGGCGGAACTCTACGAAAGCGATACGCCCCCCGGGCTTGAGAGCTGCCACCATATTACGGACCATCTCATAGGGGTGATCGAACTCATGGTAAACGTCCACCAGGAGCATCAAATCGCAG
>JAYVTN010000293.1:0-8047 GCA_043788785.1 Spartobacteria bacterium
CGCGGACGAAAAGGACCGTTAGCGGCCGGGGGGACTGCAAACCCCAGCCCCCAGTGCCACGTGATTTTCGTGGTGGAAATTTGTTTGAGGAATTGGCGAGCGCTGGGTTTTACGCAAAGTACGGCCACACATCGTGTGAATCCGCGCAAAAACGGGGAATCGTTCCCGCGCAGCGTGCTCTTGCAGATCGGGCGACGGATCTTCTGGAACAGACCCGAATCGCGCTCCGGGCGATGGCTGCCGACGAGCAGGGATTACTGGCGTTCAACCAGGCGCGATCCTTGGCCTCCGCGGAACGAACTTATTCGGATCTGCCGGCCGGTGTGCTCGTGAGCGTGTTGCTGCTGACCTGGGGTTTGCTGCGTCTCAACGGAGAGATGGCCGAAAACGCGCGGATTCATATCTGCCTTACCGATGCGGAGAGCAATTGTGTGTATGTGAACCGGCGCTGGTGTGAAGCTTCGGGGATGACCCCGGAAGAGGCGCGTGGACGGGGTTGGCTGGAGGCCGTGCACCAGGATGACCGTTGTCTGATGGCCGAACAGCTGGAGAAATGCAAGCGCACCTCTGGGAGTTGTGGGTTTGAGTATCGTTTTCAACACCGGGGCGGGGCTGTGACGTGTGTTTAGGGAACGGCCGCCCCGATCCGGGCCGCCAATGGACGATTCGCGGGGTATGTTGGGATCAACGTGGATCTCACCGAACGCAGGCAAGCCCAACAACTGTTGGCGTGGGAGAAAAGCGCTTTGGAGCGCATCGGAGGGGCTGAATCGCTGCGCGAAGTGCTCAACGGCCTGATGATCGGGCTAGAGGAGCAATCCCCCGGCTCCCTTTATACCATCATGCTTCTTGAGCCCGACAGGATCCATTTGCGCCACGGTGCGGCGCCCAGCCTGCCCAAGTCCTATGTCCAAGCCTTCGATGGCCTGCTGGTGGGGCCGCGTGCAGGCTCCTGCGGTGCCGCTGTATTCTTGAATCGTCAGGTCATTGTCAGCGACGCCCTCAAGGATCCGCTCTGGAGCGGGCTGGGAGGCGAGTTTAGTGGACGGGCGGGAGAGTTTAGCCAACGGGAGGCCGAGTTTAGCGGACAGGGAGGCGAGTTTGGCGACCGGAAAGCTGAGGTAGCGGCGGTTGGTTTACTGCGAGATATGGGAGCTAGCGCGCTGCGGTGGCAGGGCTATATCTGCGCCCGGCGCTGGCCTCTGCAAATTCGGCGATCTCTTCGGCAGCCATTTCTATGGCGCTATCGTAGGAACCGCCAAAAGCACCGATTCGTTGTCGGTGGAGCTAATGGGGGCGTTGAAATGGACGTCTGCACCCTAGGCAGCTCACCAAATTCCATTAACTCCCCATCCAGCAGTTGGAGGTGCTGCTCTTTGATAGAGAGAAGAGGGTGCCGGGAGCGAAATTCCCCAAATGGAGCCCCAAATGCCCCCCTCCGAGCCCGTAACAAGGCACTGCCGGACGCCTCTCATTGAGTGGAATCTTCGTATTCCCATAGTCCGCACTGGTATTGGGCCAAGCCGATCAACTAGAAACGCGATCCCTGCTATGACGAAAACCCCTCGCGCACTGGTTCCTGCAAGCCCCAGGAAACCCAAGAAAATCCTGATCGCTAACCGCTCCGAGATAGCCATTCGCGTCATGCGGGCAGCTACGGAGTTGGGACTGCGTACCGTGGCGATCTATGCCGAGGAGGATCGCTTCTCCATGCACCGGTTCAAAGCCGACGAGGCTTACCGGGTGGGCGAAGGCAAAGGACCGGTCGGTGCGTACCTGGACATCGAAGGCATTATCGCCGTCGCCAAGGAGCATGGGGTTGACATGATCCACCCCGGCTACGGGTTCCTTTCCGAGAACGCCAATTTTGCCAAGGCGTGCGCGAAAGCTGGGATCGCGTTTGTGGGCCCGCGCCCGGAGTTGCTGGAATTGATGGGCGACAAGGTGGCGGCCCGTGCGCTTACCCAAAAGCTCAAGGTGCCGACGTTGCCCGGGACGGAGGATCCGGTCAGCGACCGGGGCCAAGCGCTCAAAGTGGCAGCCAACATTGGGTTCCCCCTGATCATCAAGGCAGCGTTTGGCGGCGGCGGCCGTGGGATGCGTGTTGTCCACAAGGCGGGGGACCTCGATGCGCTCCTGGACGAAGCCCAGGGTGAAGCGGAGCGGGCCTTTGGGAATTCGTCGGTTTTTTTGGAGCGTTACATCCCACGGGCCAAGCACATTGAAGTGCAGATCATGGGTGACCAGCACGGCAACGTGCTCCACCTCCATGAACGCGATTGTTCGGTGCAGCGGCGTCACCAGAAAGTGGTGGAGATTGCGCCCTCGGTGGCGCTGGACGAGAAGGTCCGCTTCGAACTGTGCGAGGCGGCCGCCCGGATTGCCAAGGAGATCGGCTACGACAATGCCGGGACGGTGGAGTTTCTCTACGACCTGGATACCAGGGACTGGTTTTTCATCGAGATGAATCCGCGGATTCAAGTCGAGCACACGGTGACCGAGGAGATTACGGGCATCGATCTGGTGCGTGCCCAGATTCTGGTTGCCCAGGGAGCCAAGCTCCACGGACCGGAGTTGTCGCTTCCCGAGCAGGCGCAGATCCCACGGATGGGCTTCGCCGTCCAATGCCGGGTCACCACCGAGGATCCCGAAAACAAGTTCATGCCTAACTACGGCAAGATCGTCACTTATCGGAGCGCGGGCGGATACCGGGTGCGACTGGATGCGGGCATGGGCGATGCCGGGGCCGTCATCACTCCCTTCTACGACTCCCTTCTGGTGAAGATCACTGCCAGCGGCCAGACTTTCGAGATGGCTTTGCAGCGCATGGACCGTGCCTTGCGCGAATTCCGGATCCGGGGAGTGAAGACCAATATCCCTTTCCTTGAGAATGTGATCCATCACGCGGAATTCCGTGCGGGTGGCGCCACGACGACGATGATCGACACATCGCCCACGCTCTTCCAATTCAAGCCCAAGCGGGACCGCGCCACCAAGCTGCTGAATTTTCTGGGCAACATTGTCGTCAACGGCAATCCCCACGCGAAGGGCTACAAGCCAGAGGACGCCTTGGCTGCCGCGCCGCTGCCCTCTTACGATCGCAAACAAACGCCCGCCAAAGGGACCCGGCAATTGCTTCTGGAACTCGGGCCCAAGGGGTTCGCGGATTGGGCGGCCAAACAAAAGCGGTTGCTGGTCACGGACACGACTTTTCGGGATGCGCATCAATCGCTGATGGCGACCCGGGTGCGAACGTACGACATGGCAGCCATAGCCGGGGCGGTGGCGCGACTGACCCCGGAACTCTTTAGTTTGGAGATGTGGGGAGGAGCCACCTTCGATACGGCCATGCGCTTCCTCAACGAGGATCCTTGGCAGCGGCTGCGCACTTTGCGGGAGAAGGTGCCCAATATCTGTTTCCAAATGCTGCTGCGCGGCGCCAATGCGGTCGGTTACACCAGCTATCCGCCCAATGTGGTGGCGGGCTTTATCAAGCATGCCGCCCAGAGCGGGATGGACATCTTCCGGGTGTTCGACTCGCTCAACGATTTGCGCAACATGCGCGCGGCCATGGAGGCCGTCCAGGATACCCATGCCGTGTGCGAAGGCGCGCTCTGTTATACCGGGGATATCTTGGATGTGAAGCGCTCCAAGTACTCGCTCAAGTACTACATCGGGTTGGCCAAGGAGCTTGAGAAGATGGGCGCCCATTTCCTGGCAATCAAAGACATGGCGGGCCTGTGCCGGCCCTATGCGGCGGGCGCATTGGTAAAAGCCTTGAAGGAGGAGATCGGCATCCCGGTTCACTTCCACACGCATGACACCAGTGGAATCAATGCGGGCTCTATCTTACGGGCGGCCGATGCGGGCTGCGACGTGGTCGATTTGGCGCTGGCCTCCATGAGCGGGTCTACCTCGCAACCCAATCTCAACTCCATCGTGGCAGCTCTCCAACACACCCCGCGCGAGACGGGGCTGGATCTGGATAGCCTCAATGAGTTCTCAGATTACTGGGAGCAGGTGCGCACGTATTACGCGCCCTTCGACACGGCCCCCAAGAGCGGGAGCGCGGAGGTCTATCTCCACGAAATGCCCGGCGGCCAATTCACTAATCTCAAAGAACAAGCCGCTGCCATGGGCTTGGGACATCGTTGGCCGGAAATCGCCCGCACCTACGCCGAGGTCAACGTCCTCTTCGGGGATATCGTCAAAGTAACGCCCTCGAGCAAGGTCGTCGGCGACATGGCGCTTTTCCTGTTTACCCGCGGGATCAAGCCTGCCGACGTGGTCAACTTGCCTCCTGGGACCTCGTGGCCGGAATCGGTTATCGACATGCTCAGCGGCGGGTTGGGCGAACCGATGGGTGGATGGCCCCCGGCTTTGCTCAAAGCCGTCCTGGGCACCGCCAAGCCCAAGCGCACGAAACCCGCCCCGGTTAAGCTCAAGGAAACCAAAGCGGAGGTGGCGATCAAGACCAAGCGCGAGCCCAGCGAGGACGACCTCTATTCCTATCTGATGTACCCCGGCGTGTTTTCCGATTATGCGAAGGTGGCGCGCGACAGCGGGGACGTTGGGGTTCTCCCAACGCCCGCATTCTTCTACGGATTGAATCCTGGCGAGGAGATCAGCGTGTCAATCGAGGAAGGCAAAGTGCTCTTCATCAAGCTCATCAATGTAGGGACGCCCGACAAGGAAGGGCGTCGCACGATCAGCTTCGAGCTCAACGGCATGCCCCGGGAAGCGGTGGTTCTCGATAAATCAATATCGCCCAAGTCCAAGAGCCGGGTCAAAGCGGACGCGGCCGACGCGTTACAGATCGGTGCGCCGATTCCCGGGATGGTGACGGCCTTGAGTGCATCGGTGGGCAGCAAGGTGGCCAAGGGCGACAAGATCGCGACCTTGGAAGCAATGAAGATGCAGACAACCCTCTATGCCCATGCGGACGGGGTCGTTGACCAAGTCAACGTCGCAGTAGGCGACTCGGTGGACGCCGGGGACCTGCTGGTCAAGATGCGCGGCTGACTTTCTTTGAATTATGAAGGATGAATTATGAAGAGGTCATTGCGGCCCGTAGTATACCGGTGCTTGGGAAGTAGCGTCCTGACTGTCAGCGAGTTCTCCCGCGCTATATCTGGATGGCCCGGCGGGACGAGGTGGAGCTACTGCGTTGGCTTGGCGGGGGAGTGGCGGCTCGCGGCATCGAGAAGAGTAAATAACTTTCTCAGTTCCGGCGGCAGTTTGGCCATATCATCGGCTTCGATCTGGAATGACTTGCCGCCGATGACAACAGTCAACCCGTTGGTTATCAGATCGGCTCCGCGTGATTTGTACTGTTTCTGAACCGTCGCCCAGTGAAGCCGCCGGAGTCTTGCCTGGTGATTTTTTCGAAGGCTTTCGTCGTGGCCTCCAGTGCGGGTGCGGCGGCGCACAAGGCGGCACTGAAGGCCGCCATGACCAGCAGAATTGCCCAACTGAGGATGCTGCCCGGAAATCGCTTAGGTATTGTGCTCACGGCTGGTAACTTTGCGCCTTGGCCGATTGAGGTCGATTCCGTTTGGGCTTAGTCCGTGGCTTGGAGCGTCTCCGATTTTCCCTGGGGAGAATTACGCGCTTGAATCGCCGGGAAACGCTGATGAAGTCCCGGGCGCGCCATGAAAGCTGACCTCCCGAGTTCGACGGCTCTGCTGATTGGTCGCAGCGTTCTGTTGGCCGAAGCCTCGCCATCTTTGCGCGGCTTGCTGGCTGAGGGCAGTGCGGGCTGGTCCCGTCGTCTTCTGGATGCCAGCGAGCCGGCCCCTTGGTTTGAGTTTATCTTACGACATGGCTGGGCTCAGCGATGCGTGTTCAGGCTCGAACGGCTCCTTTTGCCAGGGATCATCCTGCATTATCTGGTGCGAAAGCGCTGCATCGAGGAGTTGGCACGCGAGTCGGTGGCCTCTGGCTGCGAGCAAGTGGTCATCCTCGGAGCGGGTCTCGACACCCTCGGTTTGAGGCTTTCCCACGCAACCGTCTTTGAGCTCGATCATCCAGCGACCCAGCAGATCAAGCGGCGGGTCTGCCCGGAAACTCTTACCCTCATTGAGGCGGATTTGGCGCTCCAATCGCCGCTCGAGATACTCCAGGCTCATTCGAAGTTCAATCCGCGCTTAGCGACTCTCTTCATCTGCGAGGGGTTGCTCATGTATTTTGCCCCGGACCGGGTCAAACACTTGCTGGGCGAGCTTTCGGGATTTGGAGCGCCTGGGAGCCGGTTGATTCTTACCTTTATGGAGGAGCGGGAGGGAATGCCGCTGGCTTTTCACAACGGGCGTTCGGCCATCAATTGGTGGCTACGAATTCGTAGCGAGCCGTTTTTGTGGGGGGCGCCCCGCGAGCGGATGGCCGGTTTCCTCGAGGAGGCAGGCTGGCACCTCACAACGATGAGCACGCCGCAGCAGCTTAAAGAGCGCTATCTCCGAGCTTTTTGGGAAGTGCCGTTGGCCATCGGTGAATCGGTGGTCCTCGCAACGCGCGCGGATGCGGCAAACGAGAAAATTCCATGACTGAACTTTGGGTGAATGATGTGCATTCCGCGTTGAATGCCACGCAAGTGGCGCAAGTGCTTGAGCCCTCGGGGACTGCGGAATTGGTGGGTATCGTTCGGGATGCCAAGGCCCAGGGCGCGCAGATCTCGGTGTGTGGGAGCCGGCATGCGATGGGTGGCCAACAATTTGGAACCCAGACGTGGTTGGTGGATTTACGACGACACTCAGCCATTCTTTCCTTTGACCGAGCGTTGGGTTTGATCACCGTGGAATCAGGCATCCAATGGCCGGAGCTGATTGCGGGTTATAACCAGAGGCAGTCCCCGGGTGGGAGGAGTTGGGGGATCCGGCAAAAGCAGACCGGGGGAGACCGGCTGACTTTGGGCGGTGCGCTTGCCGCCAATATTCACGGCCGTGGCTTGCGCATGGGTCCCATGATCAATGACGTTGAATCCTTCACCCTGGTTGATCCGGCGGGGGAAGTCCGCCGTTGCAGCCGTCAAGAACACGCGGAGCTGTTTGGGTTGGTGATTGGGGGCTATGGACTCTTTGGAATTGTCGCGGAAATCACTTTGCGACTGATGGAGCGGGTGGCTGTCAAGAGGCAGGTGGAGATTCTCAACCTCGAAGAGTTGGTGGAAGTGCCAGAGGCGCGGGATACCAGCGAGTGGCTGTTCGGAGATTTTCAGTACTCCATCGATGAAAACTCGAAGGACTTTCTGCGCCGTGGCGTGTTTTCAGCCTACCAACGCATGGCCCAAGGCGAGCTCCCTGCGGAAACTTGCCAGCAGGAAATTCATGCTGAGGGCTGGCTGCGCCTTGCGGAGTTGGCCCATACGGATCGGGCGCGCGTGTTTGAGGAGTATTCGCGGTATTACCTTTCCACTCACGGGCAAAGTTATTGGAGCGATACCCACCAGTTGGGGACGTATGTGGAGGGCTACCATGACGACTTGTGTGTGCACTCGTCGCAGAAGCAAAGTGAGATGATCACCGAGATCTATGTGCCTCGCCAATCATTGGCTGAGTACATGGCCCAAGCCGCGCTATTGTTGCGCTCGGGCAATGTGCCGGTCATTTATGGCACTATCCGCCTCATTGAGCAGGACACTGAGAGTTTTCTGGCGTGGGCGCGCGAGCCATGGGCCTGCATCATTTTCAACCTCTGTGTAACCCACAGCCCTGAAGGCGTGAACGCTGCGCGGGAAGTGTTCTGCGGCCTGATCGATCGCGCTATCGCCCTGGGCGGGAGTTATTATCTGACCTACCATCGCTGGGCGAGCCGGGCGCAAGTCGAGGCGTGCCATCCAAAAATGGCGGAATTTCTGCGATATAAACGTGCGTACGATCCCGGGGAGTTATTCACCAGTGATTGGTATCGGCACCACCGGGACCTATTTGCTTGAGCCAGCAGGAACCAGCCACCCTGCTGACGCGACGACGGGGTGGGGGCCAGGTTTGGGGCCCGATCGGCCAGCGATGCCTCACATAGCTTTTAATGACTGCCGTTAGCTTGCGGCCCG
>JAYVTN010000294.1:0-5142 GCA_043788785.1 Spartobacteria bacterium
GCAGATGTGGGCCTCTCCCATCGAATTCAGCGAGGTTTACCGAATATCGACCACAACGCGCTCCTCGTCCATCGGTTCCGGCTCCTGCGAAGGCGAAAACGAAGGACGAAGGAAACGCTAGTCGAGGGACGGGGGAGGGAGGGATCCGAGAGGGGGCGGTTTGGCAGAAGAGGTGGGCGGCTTTTTTCGGGTTTCATCCCGTCCATCGGTCCGCCAGCAGCTTCACCCCCTGGGCATTGGCCCTTGCGAGTCGGTGCCCCTGAGGAATAGCCTTTGCCATGATCATCACCCCTCATGGCGCAGCCGGTGGCGAAGTCACCGGTTCGGCTTACCTTGTTGAAACCAATCGTGCCCGCGTGCTTGTTGACTTTGGGCTTTTCCAAGGTGGCAAGCGTGCGGATTTGCTCAATGTCCTCCCGGATGCTTTCGGGAATGGAAAACTGGACGCCGTGCTCATCACGCATGCGCATCTGGATCATGTGGGGCGTTTGCCACTCCTAACCCGTATGGGGTACGCGGGCGTCATCCACGCCATCCCGGCCACGATCGATCTGGCCGGTCTTGTTCTTCGCGACGCTGCCAAGGTGCAGCGGTTCGATGCCGAACGGCGCAATCGCAGGATGGCGAGGGAGGGGCGACCCTTGGTCACGCCGCTGTATTCGATCCAAGAAGTCGAGCAGGTGCTCACCCTTTTCCGGCCCGTGCCCTACCAGCAACCCGTCGAGGTGGCCCCCGGTATCCGCGCAATCTGGGCCGAAGCCGGTCATATGCTTGGGTCGGCCAGCCTCCAACTCTTGGTGGACGAGGATGGCACCACCAAGCGAATCGTCTTTTCCGGGGACCTCGGTCCTATCCATGCCCCGATCCTGCGGGAGTTCGAGCCTTTTAGGGAGGCCGATGTGGTCTTTCTCGAAAGCACCTACGGCGACCGCGACCATCGCTCGTTCGAGGATACGGTCAACGAGTTCGTCGGCATCGTTCAGGAGTGTGTGCAAGAGCGGGGGCGGATCCTCATTCCGACATTTGCCATTGGCCGGGCGCAACTACTGACCCTGCTCCTGGCATGGATTTTCCGGGAACACAAAGTCGCACCGTTTCCGGTCTTTCTGGATAGCCCGATGGCGATTGAGGCCAGCAAGATCCTGGAAAAGCATCCTGAACTCTATGATGACGCGATGAAGAAATTCATCCGCGACGGCAACATGCAAGCCGACCTTAAAACCTTGCAGGCCACCGCTTCGGCCGAGGAATCCATGCGGATCAACAACATCCCAGGCCCGTGCTTTGTCATGGCCGGTTCAGGGATGTGCAATGCCGGTCGCATTCTACACCATCTCAGGCACGGGCTTTGGAAGCCGGAAACCCACGTTGTCATTGTCGGATTCCAGAGCAGTGACTCGCTCGGGCGCCGGCTCGTGGATGGAGAGAAGCAGGTGCGTATCTTTGGGGAAACCATTGACGTAAAGGCCAAGATTCACACGCTGGGCGGCTTTAGCGCGCACGCCGGGCAAACGGAACTTCTCCAGTGGTTTTCGGCAGTTGCCCCCAAACGTCCCCGGGTTTTCCTAACTCACGGGGAAGACCGCGCCCGCACGGCGTTAGCGGCACAACTCAAGAGCATCCATCAAATCGAAGCCGTTCTGCCAGCGCTGGGCGAGCGATTGGAAGCCTGAGCCGACGCCCTCGCGAAAGTGCGGGAGCAAACCCCGCGCGGGTTTGTGAGCATCCTGTACATCGAACAACCAACGGCGCGGGATCTCCGGGCTAACCGGCAGAATGTGATGCACGCGGCCAACAAGCTGCGTCCGGTGGTCATCGATGAGTCGCTCACGGATCTGGAGAGTTTGCTGCTGGCTCGGGAGATGGGCTACACCGGGCTCTGCCTCAAAGCCTGCAAAGGCCAGTCCCAAGCCATGCTGATGGCGGCAGCCGGGCAGAAATATAAGATGTTCAATTGTGTGCAGGATCTGACCTGTCCAGGCGCCTCCCTCGTCCACTCGGCGGGGATTGCAGCCCATATCCCCGGAATCTCAGGAATCGAATCCAACTCCCGGGAATATGTGCCGATCGCCAACTGCGGATGGGACGAAGAGTTCCCGGGCGTTTTCAGTTCGACCGATGGGAAGCTGCATACTGCACAGTTGAAGGGCCCGGGACTAGGTGCCGTGGGATAAATTCCAAGACCCTACGAGCATGGCACGCCGCAAGTCGGCCGGGGAACTCTGCAAGCGGGTGAGGGAGGCCGCGCTGCGCCAATAACAGGTGGGCCAGTTGAGACCGCCGGTTGACTGGGAAGGGGCTGGACGTTATCCTGTCCATTATGGATGCTATTTCTTACACTGCGGCCCGGGAAAACCTCGCTTCCACCATGGATCGGGTGTGCGCAGATCATGCGCCTGTGATCATTACCCGCAATCGCGATCAAGCCGTGGTGATGCTTTCGCTCGATGACTACGAGGCTTTGGAAGAGACCGCTTACCTGCTGCGCAGCCCCTCCAACGCCAGACGCTTGCTCGAAGCGATCCACACGTTGGAAACAGGCAAAGGCGTTGAACGCGAGATCAACTTGGAATCGTGAATCTGATCTTCGCGCCCCAAGCTTGGGAGGATTACACCTTCTGGCAGGCGACCGATCCAAAGATGATCACCCGAATCAACCAGCTCATCAAAGACATCCGGCGAAGTCCTCACGCGGGCATCGGCAAGCCGGAACTTCTTGAACACGCGCTCCGGGGGTATTGGTCCAGGCGCATCGATGCAGAGCACCGGATCGTCTATAAGGCCGTAGAGGGGGCTATTCAGATTGCACAACTGCGATACCACTACTGAAATGGGTGAGCACCCGAAGTATACCGTCCGCTGTCCAGTCGGCGCGCGGTGCTGCGCAGATCGCTGAGCATTGGGCTCATTGAACGAAGCGACCCTTCAATTCAGCCTTCAACCTTTCGCAAAACGAAGGGAGCGTCCGTAAACAAAGCGAAAAGGATTGCGACCCGCCTCCCATTGTGGCGACTTCTTGCCGGGCACCCCCCGCAATCCAGAAAAACCCTGTTCCTCCTGTCCACCTTCCATGAAACACGTTCGTCTCGGCATCGTTGGTCTCGGCAATATCGGTAAGTTCCATACCGGCTATCTTTTGGAAGGGAAAATCTCCCGCTGTGAACTCACGGCAGTCAGTGACGCGTTCGGGCCGAGTATGGAGCCGTTTAAAGCCCGAGGCATTGCGACCTTTGACAAGTGCGAGGACATGATCCGCTCGGGACTTATTGACGCCATTGTGGTCGCTACGCCGCATTTTCTGCATACCACGATCGGAATCGATGCGCTTCAGAACGGGCTGCACACAATGATCGAAAAACCCGTTTCCGCGCACAAGGCGGATGCCGAGCGCCTCTTTGCGGTGGCAAAAGAGCGCCCGGACCAGGTGTTCGCTGGCATGTTCCAGATGCGGGTCGAACCGCGTTATCAAAAGATCCGCAAGCTCATCGAGGAAGACCTCGGCAAGATCGTGCGGGTCAACTGGATCATCACCGATTGGTTCCGCACCGAGGCCTATTATGCCAGCGGCGGCTGGCGGGCGACCTGGAAAGGCGAGGGCGGTGGCGTTCTCCTCAATCAATGTCTCCATCAGTTGGATATGCTCCAATGGCTATGCGGCATGCCGAAGCACGCGCGCGGTTTTTGCCAACTCGGCCAGTTCCACGATATCGAAGTGGAGGATAACGTGACGTGTTATCTGGAGTGGGCCAACGGGGCGACCGGCGTGTTCATCTCTTCCACGGGCGAGGCGCCTGGGAGCAACCGGCTCGAACTTTGCGGCACCCGCGGCAAGGTCGTTCTCGAAAACAACCTCCTCACCTTCACCCGCAACGATGCGGATATGCTTGAGTTCAGCCGGACGGTGAAAAGCGGCTTCGCCAAACCAGAAATCTGGAATGTGGAGATTCCCTTCGAGAACGCTCCAAACGCGCACGCCTCGCTTATGCAGAACTTCGTGGACGCGATCCTCGATGGAACCCCTTTGATCGCTCCTGGCTATGAAGGCATGGGATCGGTCGAACTGGCCAATGTCCTCCTCTATTCCTCGCTCATAGGTCAGACAGTGGATCTGCCCATGGACGGGAAGGCTTGGGAATCCAAGCTCAACGAGCTCATTGCGGGTTCCAAGCACGAGAAGAAGGTCGCTGCGGTTCAGACCGAGGATTTCACCAAGTCTTTCCGTCGCTAGAGACAGCGAGGAGTTGTGCCGTATTTATCCGCAGATTTCGCAGATGAGACAGATGCGGTGGGCCACTGCATCCCCGAAGGGATCTTGTCGCTGATAGAGCGCGGTTTTCTCCTGCCAATCGGGTATCCTGTCTTTCTGAGCCTGAAACCATTCTCCGTGTGACATGGCGCAGTTAAGGCTGGAGAGGCATCCTCGGTCAACCGGGGAAGGCTTGATGGGTGGCGTCCCGGTTTAACCGGTCCCCCGGGATCCGCGGAATGGGAAACCGGGAATTGGTTTGGTACCCCGTCCTGAAAGAAGATCGGGCGAATCCGCCAACGGGATTGCGCACGGCCATGTAGGGGGCCGCATAAAGGGGCCGCATTCACCGATATTGCCCGGGACCATCCACGGTGCGTTCCATGGCATGGGAGGATTGCTAGCCGTCATCGAGGAGGCAACCGGCTTGGTCAAACCCTTGGTGACCGATCATTCCGGTTGGCGAAAAACACCAGCTACGAGACGATGAAAATCAACCTGCGCGTGCGTCTGGATGTCTGAGGCTCGTCCAACTCGGGCGGCCCGTCTGGATCGGACCGCCCGTCCGGCTCGGACCTTTCCGATCGCACGAAACTTCACCTATGCGGCATCGGCTTCCATCCCTTGGACCCCGAGGTTTTCAGGACGTGGGCCGTTGGATTGCCGCGCTGGAAGCGCCGTTTGTGGGTTCGAATCCAAGGCGTTGCCCAAGGCGTTGCCCTGGGTTGGAATGGATCAGGCGGTTGGCCTTCCTGAGTCCGCTTCCTTGTCCCCGGGCTGGCGCGAACCCGTAACTGAGAGTCATGGGCCTCGCGAGGTGGGTGGGCGCTCTCGGTGGCGCCCTGGACCAGGCACCCGGAAGCCGGGGGGGGCGGGGCGGGGGGACCTGCGTGTGA
>JAYVTN010000295.1:0-2330 GCA_043788785.1 Spartobacteria bacterium
CCATGGCGGACAACGGTTCACCCAGGAGCAGGCGTTGGCGGTGTACCGGCTCTTTCTTTACGAGGAAGGGCGCGAGGTGGCGGGCGGGCCGACCCCGGATGGGGTCGTGGCCCGGCGGGCCGGGTTTTCGGAGGCGGAGGTGGACACGGTGGTCCGGGCCAAGGGCCGGATGCCAATGGTCAAAGCGCTCCGGTACCGGCTGCGGTATCTGAGCGAGGGGATGGTGCTCGGGAGCCGGCGGTATGTGGAGGAGTTCTTTTGCAAGAACCGAAGGCGGTTCGGGCCCCGGCGCAAGACCGGGGCCCGGGCGATGCGCGGGATCGAGGCCGGGGACCTGTACACGGCACGCGACTTCAGGAAGGGGGTTCCCTGCGCAAGGAAGAAGGAGGGAGGTTGCCCCGGTTCAACGCAGTAACGGCCCACTGCGGTAGTGGCCTGAAACGGGTCGGCCCGGTCAGCGGGCAACTCGAGGGGCCTCGAACGGTCGGTTTTGGCCTCACCCAGCGGGTGAGCCATCGCCACTCCTGCGACGGAACGCATCCCGGCCTGGAATCACTGACTTGCCTTCTCGCCTAAGACTTCAACTGCCGGATTAAGATTGAACCGCTTGGATCGGGGCAGCCGTTGGGGGCGTCGGAGTGGGCTTGGGCGGGGGCGGGGGCGGGGGCACAAGCGGCGTGGGTACAGGTGTCGCTGGCGCAGGCTTGGGTTTGGTCAAATCGTCCCATGTAAAGAGCTCCCCCGTGTACCCTCCGATTTCTTGGAGAAGGCTTTCACAGCGCTGATGCCATTTGGCCAGATCGGGCACTTCCCAGGGTTTGTCGCCAGAACCGGGGAAAATCAGATAACTCACCTTGAGGTCGTTCACGGGCCTGTTATTGGCCGAAGCGGCAGAGTTGAGCTGCTTGCACAACCGGAGCGAGCCTTCGCCGGATTTGTATGCGGGCCCAACATCACCGACAATGGCCGGATAGAGCGTCCCTCCATACACCACGACGCAATAGTCTCCAACCGAGGGAGCAAACGCACCTTTGCTTTTGCCGAACATCGACCCCGGCAGTACAATATACGGGTCCACGGAGGCCACCAGGAAGCTGAAGCGCTTGAGGTCAACCACGTCCCGCTTAAAGAGCGAGATTCGGTCGCGCAATTCGGATGCCCGCCCATTGGCAAGGCCGGGACGGCCGATTTCGTCCTCGTACTGTTTTATTTTGGTCTCGCGGTAAGCCCCGAATGAGTTCGGGGTGCCTGTGCGCTTATTCCAGCGATAGCTGGTGAAGGGCTGGAAGGTCACCGAGGAGCCGTCGACACTGGGGACCCGGTCGCTGTCGGAGCCGTCCTCGTCCACATCCATATCCGACTGCACAAAGAGCGCTTTGCGCTTGGACTTGGGATTCTGGAATTCGAGAACCGTTTCGGTATCGAAGAAATTGTGGCGGGAGAGCAGGTTGTCGAGCCGGTTAAGATTCTCGCGGAGGTTGGCGACTTTGAGTCGATAGAGGTCATCGAAGAAAGGGGATACCCGAGCCGATTCCAAGAGGCTGGGGAGCTCCGGGAGGAGGGCTGGCAGATTTTCGTTCAGACGGGTGATGCCTGCGAGGGATTTGTGGGGTTTGGGCACTTTTACCTTCACCTTCAGTTCCGCGACATAACTGGAGGGTTCGTTCCGATCGGCTGTCGCTGTGGTGCCGTAGTCGGTTTCCAGCGTCACTTGATATTTCATCCCGTTGAAGATGCGTCCGGTTTCCAGCCGTTTGTTGGGGACGTATGGCGGTGGCGGTGGCGTGGGCACCGGAACTGGCGTAGGGGCTGGTGTGGGCTGCGGGTCCGGGGCTGGAGGGCGCGGACATCCACACAACAGGCTGGCGAGCACAATGCCGGCCAGGACACCACCGATGGGCCATTGGGCTGGACGCATGGCTGTTGGCCTCAAGGCCTAGCGGCCTAGCGGCCTGCCACCCGCAGGACGGCCAAGGCAATCCCGACGACCCCCAGAAGCCCCAAAACGCCGGCCGGCCAAAGAACGCGTCCTTTTTTAAAGAAATCCGGGAGAAACTTCCCCGCGATCCCGAAGGATCCGAGCATTGCGAGAATGACTCCGGTGGTCGATCCCCACAGGAATCCGCCCGCAATGATGAGGGCCCCCAAGATCCCGCCCGCGACCAAGGAAATCATACTGCCAGCCAGCGCTCCCTGGAATGCCGCCGCTAACGTGATCGCACCAAAGAGGTAATAGAAAATCTGCATGCCGGGTAGATAGTTCGCGGAGGGATACTTGTCCAGATAGGCCATGGTTTTAGCAGTCGGCTACTGCCCGGTGACCCTGTGGG
>JAYVTN010000296.1:0-3795 GCA_043788785.1 Spartobacteria bacterium
GTCAACCAGTAGAACCATGGTTTTTCCTGGCCGGACTCGCCGCCGGTGCCAGTAGCCAGCCAATGGGTATAAGCCTCCCAGATTCCGGGCAGGGAGGACCAGTCCAGGAACCCTCCTGAGTAGAAGAAGAGCAGGAGCCCGGCGCACGTAGCCAGAAGGGTACGCAGGTCGCGGCCCTGCCATTGGGCAGCGGCTCTGGCCGCAATTTGGGTAGGCGAAAACCGCTTGAGCAAGCCCAAGCTTGCAACGCCCAACGCCATGCACACCCAGTGGACAATATAGGTTTCCTTGGTCAGCAACATCCCGGTGAGCCCTGCCCCGAAGCGCCAAAGGTCGCTGCGGCGGTTCTCCCGGTACAAGCCAGCGAGTCCAAGGAAGGTGAGCAGGAGGAAAAAAAGCATCCAGCTTTCGTGAATCGCGTATCGGCCGTAGAACACCATGGCCGGAGAAATCGCCATGAAAAAGGCGGCTGCCTGGCAGGCCCGACGCCCAAGGTACGGACGCGCGGCCAGGACCAAGCCGACGCACGCCGTACTAATGAGGCTAATCGGGAGCCGCAGAACCCAAGGGTGGCGACCGAAGAGGGTTTGAGCCACGAAAAGGACGTAGAAATGCAGAGGACCGTGAAAATTGGTCGGATCGTAGTGATAGAACCCGCGCCGGGTCATTTGATCCACAAAATAGCCGTTCACGCCCTCATCAAAGTGGGCCGGCTTGGAATCCAGGCACGCCAGGCGCAAACCCAGTGCCAAGCCAACAATGGCTATTTCCCAGGGATAATCGGCCAGGAATGTGCGCAATCTCCCCCAAGGATTCGGGTTGGAAACCGTAGGGCTAAGGCTCACAGCGGGAAGACGGGATTTGGGAATTGTTCGGGTGCAATGGAGGCGGAATGCAACCCGGTGTTGGCGTTGGAGGGAGTTGCCCGGTAAAGATTGGAAAGGATGTCGCCCCAATTAACCATTGTAATACCGGCATGGAATGAAGCTAAACGGTTGCCTGCCGGTCTAAAGAAGTTGCATGAGTATTGTTCAGGGCTGGGCTTGGAGTGGGAGGTGGTCGTGGTGGTGGAGCCAGGGGAAGACCGCACTTTGGAGTTGGCGCGGCAGTTTGCCCAGTGTCATTCGGGATTTGAAGTGATCGCCCAACCCATCCACCGTGGCAAGGGGCATGCCGTCCGGGTAGGCATGCTGGCGGCCCAAGGAGATCTGGTTTTCTATATGGATGCCGACCTGAGCGTGCCGTTACGGGAAGTGGCGGGTTTCCTGAGCTATTTCCAGGCGCACCCGGAAATCGATGTGCTCATTGGGGATCGCTCCCACGCACGCAGCCGGATTACGCGTCGGCAATCGGTGATCCGCCGATCCATGGGCAAACTTTTTAACCGGATCCTGCAATGGAGTGGACTGACAGCCATCCACGATACCCAGTGCGGGTTCAAAGCTTTCCGCAAAGAGCCAGCAAAGGCCATCTTCGCCCAACAGCGGATCCACGGATTCGCTTTCGATGTCGAGGTGCTAGTGTTGGCTGAAAGGATGGGATACGCGCTCGGGGATTTGCCCGTGGAGTGGATCAACTCCCCGGAGAGCCGGGTCCATATCGTCCGCGACAGCCTGCAGATGCTCCGGGACACCGTGCGAATCCGGCGCGTCAAGGGGTAAGGCCCGCAGGGGCCTATGGTTTTTGATGTCCCCTTTAGGTCCCTTAGGTCCCTTGGGTACAGCCGGTTGCTCTGGTAGCCGATGATCGCTGTTGCCCATCCTTGTCAGTCCCCCGGTTGGGATGGTAGAACCCGCCGCCATGCGTCTTCTCGTTACTGGCGGCTGCGGCTTTATTGGCAGCAATTTCATCCGATACGTGCTCGAACACTACGGGCCCGCCATGATCACCAACGTAGACGCGCTCACCTACGCCGGTAACCCGGCCAACGTGGCCGATGTCCAAAAGATGTACCCGGACCGCTACGAGTTCGTTAAGTCGGATATTGCCGACCGCCCGCAGATGGATGCGATCCTTGCCAAGCACCAGTTCTTTGGAGTGGTAAATTTCGCGGCTGAAAGCCACGTGGATCGCTCCATTGATTCCGCGGAAAACTTTATCCACACCAACGTTGTGGGCACCTCGGTATTGCTTGAAAGCGCCCGCCTGCACAAGGTGCGTCGGTTTTTGCAAGTGTCCACGGACGAGGTTTATGGATCATTGGGCTCGGAAGGGCGCTTCAGCGAAAGTTCGCCGCTTCATCCCAGTTCGCCCTATTCGGCGAGCAAGACCAGCGCCGACCTTTTGGCCTTGGCCCATCACCACACGTACGGACAAGAAGTGATCGTGACACGGTGCTCCAACAATTATGGCCCGTACCAGTTCCCCGAAAAACTAATCCCTTTGATGATCTTGAATGCGATCCGGGACAAGCCGCTGCCGGTCTATGGCGACGGGCTCAATGTGCGGGATTGGATCCATGTCGAAGATCATTGCGCGGCAGTATTCGCGGCATTGCTTACGGGCAAGCCTGGGGAAATCTACAACGTGGGAGGCGACGGGGAGTTGCCCAATATCGAGGTAGTCAAAGCGATCCTTGCCCATCTTGGGAAACCCGAAAGCCTCATCCAGTACGTGCCGGATCGGCTCGGCCACGATCGCCGGTATGCCATTGACTCGAGCAAAGCCCATCGCGATCTGGACTGGAAACCCCGGCACACCCACGCCCAAGGCATTCCTGAAACCATCGATTGGTATCTCAAGAATCAAGCTTGGTGGGCCCCACTGATAAAAGCTTAGTCCTCATGGGCCACCGGGTTGTGATTGTGGGCAGCGGGGGCCGCTTCGGCAAAGCGTTGGAGCGGCACTGGCGCTCGGCCGGCGACCAGGTGGTCGGCTTCAACCATGCCCAATTGGATCTTGCCGACGACGCGGCTATCGAGCGCGCCCTCGAGCCTTTGGATTTCGATGTCCTAGTCAACTGTGCCGCCCTGACCAATGTGGATCGTTGCGAAACCCATCCCCACGAGGCCATGCGAATCAATGCGGAGGCCGTGCGCACTCTGGCGCGGATTTGTTCTGCCAAAGCGCGTCGCTGTATTCATCTAAGTACCGATTACGTTTTCGATGGCAACAAACGCATCCCATATTCCGAGAGCGATCAGCCCAACCCCATCAGCCATTACGGCCTTTCCAAGCGGGCCGGCGAAGAAGCGCTCTTGGAGGAGGACGCCCGGCATTTGGTGGTGCGCGTCTCGTGGGTGTTCGGCCCGGATCGCCCCAGCTTTGTCGACGCGATTCTCGCGCGCGCCTTGGAGAACGAATCCGTAGAGGCCATCTCGGATAAAGTGGCAACCCCCACCTTCACGGAGGAGGCAAGCGCTTTGCTGCGGCCTTTCCTCTCCCAGATCCCGGAAGGCGGCTACGTGCATCTCAGCAACACCGGGGAGTGTACCTGGCAGGAATATGGGCAGCACGCTTTGGATTGCGCTGTGGCAGCCGGCGTGCCGCTCAAAGGCCGGACGGTGGCCCCGTTGAAAATGGCAGACCTCAAGGCGTTCATTGCGAGGCGTCCGGTGTATACGGCTATGGCCACTGAAAAGCTCTCCGGTTTGACAGGCGTGACTCCCCGTCCATGGCAGGTGGCGGTCGAAGAATACGTGCGGGGATACTGGGCGGTCCGGTAAGGAGGAGGGGGGGCAGTATGAAGGTTGAAGTATGAAGTATGAAGTATGAAGGGGCGCGGGATTCCCGCGATGTCCGCCTTGTTTGCTTGCAAGGTTTCAAGCATCCGATGCGCGGCCGTTTTCGAAAACC
>JAYVTN010000297.1:0-13160 GCA_043788785.1 Spartobacteria bacterium
TGGGCGTCCTGGAAGAGGAACGCCTGGTGGGCGAACCGTGAGATGCAGTGGTAATAGCCGGCCTCGCAATCCTCGTCCGCCTTGAGTCGTAGTTGCCTCAATACCAACAGAATCGGCCCGCGCCCCCCGCCCCGCCGCCTCCCCGGAGCCCAAAGTCGGAGCCCAAAGTGTCTGCCACTTTATCAGGGGGAATGGGGCCCGTTGGGTCGGGGCGTGGGTTGAGGGGCCGGTTTGGGGCCAATCAGCCCGCGCCTTTAACTGCCGAGTTTAGGTTCAACCACCGGGACCGCTCCCCCGCAGCCTCGGGGGGCGGATTTCTCTAGGTCCAACTAACCAACCCCGTTGGGTTGGAAACGCGGCGCTTATTACCGACGATCCCTCCGGGGCCGCAGTCGGGATTGGTCGCGCCCACATCCCACCACCCCTAGGCTCCCCTCAGCGCCGGATCGCCAGCATCAACCATCCCCCGAGCAAACAAGCTCCCCCAACGGGAGTGATAGCTCCAAACCACCGGATATTGGTGATCGCAACCACGTAGAGGCTTCCGCTGAAGATGAGGATGCCAATAGCGAATAGTCGCCAAGCCCCCTGCGCCAATTCCGCCCGTGAAGCCAACCCCAGCAGCACAACCGAATGCACGAGGTGATACAGAGCCGCCGTCTGCCACACCGAAGCCGTCCCATTTGCGGCCAGGAGATCCTTAAGGCTGTGTGCACCAAAGGCACCCAGGCAGACCGCCAAAAAACCCATCACTGCCGAGAACCGGTACGCCATCATGGTCTTCATGCCCCCCGTCCTACCAATCCCCAGCCGACTAGGGAACGCTTTTCTAGACGCATTCAGCCTCCCGGCCTCCGGACGCGCTTTTGGTCCTTTTGCCCACCCTGGTCCTTGCTAGGATACTTCCCGATGGATTGGTCCACCTGGTCACCCGGCGAACGCGCCACTCTTTGCTTCATCCTTAAAGAGGGTCAACTCCTGCTCATTCACAAAAAGCGGGGTATGGGTGCGGGCAAAGTGAACGCCCCGGGTGGCAAGCTCGAACCCGGAGAGAGCCCATTCCAGGCTGCCATTCGGGAGACCCAAGAGGAAGTCGGCCTTACGCCTCTGGGGCTGGAAGAGCGGGCCGAACTCTCATTTCAATTCACCGATGGGTACAGTCTTCACTGCACCGTCTTCCTCGCAACCGACTTTCAGGGGGTGCCAATCGACACCGATGAAGCCATTCCTTTTTGGGTAAGTCTTGAATCGGTCCCCTACAGCGACATGTGGGAGGACGACCAGCACTGGCTGCCTTTAATGCTCATGGGCAAACGGCTCCACGGGTTTTTCCTCTTCGACGGGGAAAGGATGGTGTCCAAAGAAATCCGAGTCCTATAGGGCACGGATGTTGGGCAAGGATGAAATAGGGGAATGAAAGCTGAAGGGGCGCGACAAGGCTTGCACCTGCGCTCCTTCATCCTTGAGCCTTGATCGTTGGCGGATGAAAGGCCAATCCGTGAGCCTCGGCCACCCCGCGATAGGTCACCTTCCCGTCCATCAGATTGAGGCCGGAGATCAAATTGGGATCGCGTTCAAAGGCCCCTGGCACGCCGTACTCGGCCAAAAGTTCGATGTACGGGTAAGTGACATTGGTGAGCGCCTGAGTGGCGGTGCGGGCGTAAGCGGCTGGCATGTTGGCCACGCAATAGTGAATGACCCCTTCCTCAAGATACGTCGGGTCTTCGTGGGTGGTCGGCCGTGAGGTTTCCACGCAACCGCCCTGATCGATGGCAATATCCACCACCACGCTCCCGGGCTTCATGGCCCGTAGCATCTCCCGGCTAATGAGTTTGGGGGCCCGCGCACCCGGCACCAGGACTGCGCCTATCAACAGATCGACTTGGGGCAGTAACTCTAGCAGATGTGCCGCGTTGGAATACAATGTGTGAGTCCCATGCATCGTGATGTCCAAGAAGCGCATCCGCTCAATATCCACCTCCAAAATGGTGGTATCGGCGCCCAACCCCACTGCCATGCGGGCTGCGTTAATTCCGGAGGTACCCCCGCCGACAACCACCACACGGCCAGGCAAGACCCCGGGAACGCCGCCGAGAAGGACGCCCTTGCCCCCGCAATGCTTTGCAAGAAGATACCCGCCCACCAACACGGACATTCGCCCCGCAATCTCGCTCATGGGTTCCAGGAGCGGGAGCCTCCGGTTGACTTCCACGGTTTCGTAAGCGATCGCCGTCACCCCAGAGGCCGCCAAAGCCTCGGTCAAAGGCCGGTTTGCGGCCAAGTGCAGATAGGTGAAAAGGATCTGGCCCCTCCGTAACAGCCCATACTCGGCCAGTAGAGGCTCTTTGACCTTCACGATAAGGTCGGCTTGCTCGAACACGGCCTCGGGAGATTTCGCAATTCGCGCCCCCGCCTCCGAATAGGCGTCATCCGAATAGCCCGAGCCGAATCCAGCCCCGGCTTCCACGACCACCTCGTGTCCCCGCCGAACCAATTGGAACACTCCCGAGGGAAGCAGAGGCACACGGTTCTCCTGTTCTTTGGTCTCTTTGGGGACGCCGAGAATCATGCCCAGGAGCCTACCGCCCCAGCTCCGGATTAGCAACTCAGAGAGCCCAGCCTTCCTGAAGGGCAGTTTCCTAGTTGCGCGAGAGATCGTCGGGCGCCTCGCCGACCAGGCGGAACCACGGTCCAAAGCCACCGAGCGTGTTCTGCCAAAGCTTCTCGCATCGTTGCGGGACAAACAGGTTCATGTCGGGCTTGGCAATCAGCCATGAATGTTGAGAGAGCTCCTCTTCGAGCTGCCCTTTGGTCCAGCCCGCACAACCAATGAAAGCCCTTACCGTCGTGCGCTCGGCATCCAAAGCCTCCCGGGCTTGCTCGATCCCCAGATGATGCCGGCACTCCATGTGTTCCGTCTCCATATGCCAAAGGAAGGAGGCGAAAATGAGTTGATCCGATCCCACCGGCCCTCCCAAGAGCACCGGCACCCCTCCAAGGGCTCCCAAGGTTTGATCCGGTAACATTTGGGCCACGGTCCGCTGGGCCGAACGGTTGAGGATCAATCCAAAGGATCCCTCCTCCGAGTCATGGTTGCTGATGAACACCACGGTTTTCCGGAAATTGGGATCCATGAGGCCGGGATGTGCCACTAGCAACGAGCCTGAAAAACCACCCTCTTGAGAAACAAATTCACGCACTCTTCCACCATAAAAAGCCCGCGAGATTTCTCAAGCAAGGATGGGATTTTCCACACAATCCCAACACAATCCCGCGTCCACAGGCACAATCCCTACCTTTACGGGGGACCGGGTGCTTTTGGGCAGCACGCCGATTCGCATCCTCTTCCACCGCCCCGTCGAGCAGCCTGCCAAGTCCTCCCGCCGACTTGCCGAGTTCCCCCCAGCTTGCCGAACTCCCCCTCTAAGAACCAGGCGCGCGAAGCCGACCGGTGGCGGCCGTTCTCACTCTAAATTCGGCCAGTCGGGAGGCGGATCACCGAATCCGCTCCACGGACCACTGAATCCATCTCCCCGGTCAGCTAGATCCTCTCCCCGGACGGCTGAATCTGCTCCCCGGACCACTGAATCCGCTCCCCGGACGGCTAACTCCGCTCCTCGGACCACTGAATCCCCTTGTCGGATCCCTGAGTCCGCTCTCCGGACCGTGGAATTTGCTTCCGGACCGCGAAGTAGGCCCTCTGGATAATTTCCCCCCGACATGGTGCCAGACACAGTGCCAGACACTGCGTGCTCTCCGGCACTACTCCCACGGAGTCTCACGGTTAGCCCGCCGGGCGTTCCTCTCTCAAGGGCGCCCAGAACTGAGCGCCTTGAGGACTTCTTCCATATCCGGGGATATGGGATGGCGAATCTGGGAAGTAAAGCCGGTGCGATCTTCTCTGGCGCACCCTTTCCACATCCCCCACCCCGTTTTGCCAAAGGGTGGGAAGTGCAAATATCAGGAGAGAACGATCCCTGCCCACCCCCGTCGATCGTGTGCGCGCTCACTTGCATCCTTCAGAGCTGGCCCCTAGCTTTTGGCCCGATGTCCGCTCAGACCCAGCCCCTTATCATTGCCGGCCGCTGCTTCTCCTCGCGGCTGCTGCTCGGCACGGGGAAATTCTCCTCCAACACTGCCATGGCGGATGCCTTGGAAGCCTCTGGCACCGAGCTGGTTACCGTCGCGCTTCGGCGTGCGGACCTTTCCGGCAAAAAGGATCCCTTCGCCAACATCCTGGATTTCATTGATCCCAAGAAATATTTGCTGCTCCCGAACACCAGCGGCGCCATGAATGCCGAGGAAGCGGTTCGCTTGGCACGGCTCGCGCGCACAGCCGGGATTTCGGACTGGATCAAGCTGGAAATCCACCCGGATCCCCGTTACCTGCTTCCCGACCCGATCGAGACGCTCAAAGCTGCGGAGATCCTGGTCAAAGAAGGGTTTACGGTGCTGCCTTATATCAATGCCGATCCGGTTCTCGCCAAGCGGCTTGAGGAGGTAGGAACGGCCACCGTCATGCCCTTGGGCTCCCCGATTGGGAGCAATCGTGGCCTTGAGACCCGGGCCCTGATCCGAATCATTATCGAGCAGGCCAACATTCCGGTCATTGTGGACGCTGGGATCGGCGCTCCCAGTCACGCGGCGGAAGCCATGGAACTGGGTGCCGATGCCGTCTTGGTCGACAGCGCCATCGCCATCGCTTCCGACCCCGCCCGGATGGGGGCTGCATTCCGCAAAGCCGTGGAAGCCGGACGCGAAGCCTATCAACTTGGGATGGCAGAACGACTCCAAGAGGCTTCGCCGACGAGCCCTCTGACCGGGTTCCTGCACTCATCGTAGCCAAATGTTGGCCGGTTTCTTCCAATCGGTTTTGCAAACGGCGCCCGCCCGGTGTTTTGTTGTCCTTAAGTTTGCCTGAATCCTTCCGATGCCACTGCTTGAAGTAAGAAACCTGCGCACGTATTTCCCGGTCCATACGGGGCTGTTGCGCCGTCATACTGACGACATCAAAGCCGTTGATGATGTTAGCTTTTCGGTCCCGGAAGGCACCACGGTGGGGCTCGTGGGCGAGAGCGGCAGTGGCAAATCGACGATCGGCAAAACCATCCTCAAGCTCACCGAGGCCACCAGCGGCCAGATCCTCTTCCATGGCCGGGACATCCTACCGCTCACGGAATCCGAGTTCCGGCCTTTGCGCAGTCAAATCCAGATGATCTTCCAAGATCCGTTTGGCTCGCTGAACCCGCGGCATGCGATCTCGCAAATCGTTGGGGAAGCCTTACAGATTCATTTCCCTCAAATGACCCGTGGGGAGCGGAGCGAGCGAGTGGGGCAACTGCTGGGCCAGGTGGGGCTCAAGCCTGAGATGATGAACCGGTACCCGCATGAATTTAGCGGAGGCCAACGCCAGCGGATTGGGATCGCGCGCGCCCTGGCGGTCAAACCCAAGTTCATCGTGTGCGACGAACCCGTGAGCGCCCTGGACGTGAGCGTCCAGGCCCAAATCGTTAACCTTCTCCAAGACCTCCAGGAAGAGCTCGGACTCACCTACCTCTTCATTGCCCACGATCTGGCTGTAGTCGAACATATCAGCGATCACGTGTTGGTCATGTACCGGGGCAAGATCGTCGAATCGGCATCGGCCCAGGCGATTTACGAGAACCCCCAGCACGAGTATACGCGCAAGCTGTTGGCTGCCGTTCCGAGTCTGGGGTGATTGGTCATGACGCCTTTCTTACGGAAGCTTTTTGGGATGAATTGGGTGCTTTTTGCGGCCATGATCGTACTGGCCTTCTTCGGGATCATAGCCGTCTATAGCGCCACGTTCTTCAAGACAGACGATTACTGGCATAAACAGGCGATTTGGGTGGGCATGGGCGTGGTCGTTTTCGTCATTACAAGCCTCATTGATTACCGCTGGATCAAGTGGGCAGCACTACCGCTCTACCTGGTGAGCATCGTGTTTGTAATCCTCACCTACACGAGTATGGGGGAGGAGCACGGGGGGGCCAAATGTTGGTTGCACCTCCCGTCGATCGGCACCTTCCAGCCTTCCCAGCTCTGTTTGATCGCTGGAATTATCGTGGTCGCCCTTTTCCTCAGTCATTTCCGACGCCTCCACCCATTTATCAAACTCTGCCTGGTAGGCGCTATCGTCGGTGGGCCGATGCTGCTGATTCTCAAACAACCCGACTTCGGAATGACCTTGGTATGGATTCCCGCCATCATGGCCATGCTCTTCCTGGGCGGGATTCCCAAACGTTATCTCATCGCCATCCTGCTCATCGGCTTGGCGATTTTGCCGTTGGCCATCAATTTTGTCCTCAAGCCATATCAACGCGACCGGATTGTCTCCTTTATCGATCCCACCATTGACCCCAAGGGCACCTCCTGGGCCATCAATCAGTCCTTGATTGCCATCGGTTCGGGTGGGTTTGCCGGCAAAGGGTTTAAAGCGCCCAACACCCAGGTCGAGCAAGGCTTCCTACCCGGGACCACGGTCCACACCGACTACATCTTCTCGGCCATTGGCGAGCAGTGGGGATTTATGGGCGGCATCATCCTTCTAGGTGCCTTTGCCGTCCTCTTGTTGAGTTGTCTTTTCACGGCCTACTTCGCCGCAGATCAATTCGGCCTGCTGATCACGATCGGCTTCACGGCCCAGATCTTTTTCCACGTCTACCAGAACATTGGAATGACCGTAGCGCTGATGCCAATCACCGGGCTGCCGCTGCCGCTCATTAGCTACGGGGGCACGTTTATTTTGATGAACATGTTCGGGTTAGGCCTCATCAACAGCGTTTGGGTCCACCGCAAAGAGATCGGCTCCTGATCGAGCGACATGTGAGGCACGGGTTTCCGGGCCGTGGAACCCGCTGTGGCATGCTAGAGCATGAACTCCGAACCGGGCATGCCACAGCGGGATCACGGGCTGGAAAGCCCATGCCACACAATGTCCCCGCCCGTTATCTGCCGGGAAGCCGTGCCGCAATCGGACCCACGGGCAGGTACCGGCCCGTGTCGACTTTCACAAAATTGCCCTCGGGAGCGGGCTGCTCTTTGGCAGTGGGCTCGCTGACTCTGTAGAGGCTTAAGCTCTGTGAGGGATCAATCCCTACCCGCCTCATCCGGTTATCGCGAATCTCTTGGATTGTGTTCGTGAGCAGCCCATACGGGGTTCCGTTCACCACCAGGACAGGATGTGCCGGGCTCAAGGCTCCGCCCGGGACCGCCAGATAGTTGATATCCCCAACGGCAGAGGACTCCGAGAAGGTCTCCAGAGTGGCAACGTTGCCTCGATCCGACCACCCGACCAATGAGACAACCAGCAGACTGGCGATCATCGCCAAACCGATACCAAAGGCCGCCCGGCTTCCAAGGATGGTGTCCGATGACCGGGAGCATGAAGGCTCTTCCATAGATACGAACAGGCTCATTTCTAAAAAATGCTCCAGAGCGCAGTCAGCAGCAAGCACCCGGCAATGAGCAAGGAGCCGATGACCAGATACGAAACCCGCACCAGGGATTGATCATCCTGGGCCGAGAGCGCCAGGGAGCTTTGAATTTTGGCTTCCAGATGCTCGATCCCCAGCCGGTACCGGCAGACCTTCTCCAATGCCAGAGGCTGGTTCATGGGAGCAATCCCGCTGTCAGCCAACACCCGGCCGATTTGCTGGTAAGGATTGGCTTTGGCCGTTTCCAAGGCATCGTTCTCTTTGTCGATGCGCGACTTCTCCCGCTCATGGGCTTTGATTTCGGTTGCCAGCTCCCTGTCGAGCGCAGCGAAAACTTCTTCGGATTGCTCCAGCTTTTCGTCCATGACCGCTATCTGCGCCATTCTCTCCGAAAGCTGGTTTTCCAATGTCCGGATCTCGCTGGCCATCCGCATGTGCTGGGTGCGCAGATCCGCTTTTTCGTTGGGAATGGTGACGGTCCGTTCCCGTACCCGGACCAAATCCTCGCGGTTTTGAGGGGTCTCGTGCTCGAGGGCCAAGAGCTGGGTGTAAAGCCTTTGGACTTCCCTGAGCTCCCGGTCCAACTCCGGAATCCGTTTTTCGTATTGGGGCTCTTGCTTGCGGTAAACGGCCAGTTGCTTCTGCAAGCGTTCCAAGGGCTCCGCCAAGGCGCGGCGTTCAGCCGACATCTTGCGACGCGTCTCTTCGAAAAGCTGACGGGCCGTCTCCCGCTTGTCCTGCACCCCGCGAATGACCTTGGCCCACTCCGCGCCCTCATTGGTTAGGCGCGACTGCTCCCGCTCATAGTTTTTTACTTTGTCGACCTCCCGCTGGGTTTCCGGGTCGAAATCCGCTTGCTGCCACCCCAAAAGCCCAAGCTCCGCTTCCGCTTTGGAAAGCTTGCGCTTTTCAGAGACGATGCGGAGCCGGGTCAATCGCCGGCCAAATTTCCGGGAAATCTCCCGGAAGCCTGGCTTGAGGTAGTTCACTGCTAGGAGTCGTTACTAAGCTTAGCCAATATCGAGATATCTTCGAGGGTCGTTGTATCCCCGGTGATCGCTTTGCCGCTGGCGATCTCCTTGAGGAGCCGCCGCATGATTTTGCCGCTGCGGGTTTTGGGAAGCCCATCGGCAAAACGCACATCATCGGGTTTGGCGATGGGTCCGATGACTTGGCCCACATGCTGGCGCAATTCCTCGCGCAGATGCGGTTCGACCACCGTCCCGCTCTTGAGGACGACGAAGGCAACGATGCCTTGGCCCTTGAGTTCGTCGGGACGGCCCACCACTGCGGCTTCCGCCACTGCGGGATGGCTCACCAAGGCACTCTCAACTTCGCTGGTTCCCAGGCGGTGTCCCGCCACATTGAGCACATCGTCGATCCGGCCCACGATCCAGAAATAGCCATCCTTGTCCCGACGCGCTCCATCGCCGGCGAAATAAGTGCCTTTAACCTCGCTCCAGTAGGTCTTCTTGTAACGGGCTTTGTCGCCGTAAATGTTGCGCAACATTCCCGGCCAGGGTTTCCGGATGACCAGTTTGCCGCCCACGTTCGGTCCTACTTCCTTGCCGGCATCATCGACGATAATGGGATCGACCCCGAAGAAGGGCAAAGTCGCCGAACCCGGTTTGGTGGGGGTGGCACCCGGTAAGGGAGAAATCATGATTGAACCCGTCTCGGTCTGCCACCACGTGTCCACGATCGGGCAACGGCCCCCGCCGATGACCTCATGATACCACATCCAAGCCTCCGGATTGATGGGTTCGCCCACCGACCCTAGCAAACGCAGCGAGGAGAGGTCATGCTTTTTGACCCATTGGTCGCCCCACCGGATAAAGGCACGGATGGCGGTGGGAGCCGTGTAGAAAACAGTGACCCCATATTCTTCAATGAGCTTCCAGAACCGATCGTTTTCGGGCCAATTCGGCGCGCCTTCGTACATGAAACTCGTCGCCCCACAAGCCAGGGGGCCATAAACCACATAGCTGTGTCCCGTGACCCATCCTATGTCCGCAGTACACCAATAAACGTCTTCCTCGCGGAGATCGAAAATATACTTACAAGTGGAGTAGGCTTGGAGCAGGTAGCCAGCACTGGTGTGGAGGATTCCCTTGGGTTTACCCGTCGATCCGCTGGTATAGAGGATAAAAAGCGGGTGTTCGCTATCAAAGCCTTCTGCCGGACAATGGGCATCCACGTACTCCATTTCCCGGTGCCACCAAATGTCGCGCCCTTCCTCGATATGCACCTCGTTGCCAGCGCGCTTGAATACGATGACCTTTTTAACGCTCTGCGGATCCTCGCGTAAAGCGTCGTCCACGTTCTTCTTCAAGGGCACGATCGAGCCGCGCCGGTACCCCCCATCGGCGGTGATCACCATGGAAGCTTTCGAGTCGGTGATCCGATCCCGGATCGAGTCCGAACTGAATCCTCCGAACACCACAGAATGCGTCGCCCCAATCCGTGCGCACGCCAGCATGGCTACGGCCGCTTCCGGGATCATTGGCATGTAGATGAGAACACGGTCTCCTTTCTTCACCTTGTTGCGCTTAAGCACATTGGCAAACCGGCACACCTCCCGATGCAATTGCTGGTAGGTCAACACGCGCTTTTCCCCCGGCTCCCCCTCCCAAATGATCGCTGCTTTGTTTTTACGCGCTCCATCCAGATGCCGGTCCAAACAATTCTCCGAAACATTGATTTTCCCGTCCACAAACCACTTTGCAAAGGGCTCCTTCCAATCCAGCACTTTGGTCCACTTCTTCTGCCACGTCAGCTCGGCCGCTTCCCGACCCCAGAACCGGTCAGGCTTCTTGATCGACTCTTCCCACATCTCCCGATACTGCGCCAAGCTCTGGATCCGGGCCGCCTTCGAGAACTCCTTGGAAGGCTTGAAAACCCGCTTTTCCTGGAGATGCGATTCGATGTTTTTGCTCATGGATAAGAGTGATGAAAATTTTAGGCGCTCTCTACAGCTACCAGCCCGCCCCCAGGGCGACAATTGAAAGTTGACCTAGGGGGGGCGAGAAGCAGGCTTAGGATAAACTTAATTCCCATGAGCGCCAAAACCGAGGGAAAAGTGGTGTCCAGACCAATGACCTGCCCACCCAAATCCCCAGACCTAAATTCTCAGGCATTTCCCGAGACGTCTGAACCGGACGCCCCGCTCTCAGCGAGAGAAGCGGTTAGCTAGGCCTCAAGCCAGAGATGCCCAGAAACCAGGCCCCTACCCCCGGGGACCGCTTCCCAGCTATCCCTCCTACCAGCCCTGGCTAGAACAACTCCCTTTGCTCCGACACAGACACCGTCCGTTGGGCACTCTCCGCCTCCACTTCCATCCGCAAGGTCTTGAACTCGCATTCCGCCAAAGCCGCCAAAAGTTCCGGGTATCGGGGCTGAATTCTCAATTCCTTCAACGCCATGGGTAATTCCAGATCCAAGTCCAACCGGACCATTTCCCGATTGGAGACAATTTGGCCGTGCGCCGCCCGGATCTTTTCCCGGATCCGCTCGTTTTTCACAATATCCGGGTTGGCCAGGATCGAATCCAGACTCCCGTGGGCCTCCAGCAGAGCGGCTGCATTCTTGGGCCCTAATCCAGAGACCCCTGGGATATTATCGGCCGTATCCCCGATCAGACTGAGCACGTCTCCGATCTGTTCCGGGGCTACACCCCACTTCCTGCGAACCGTGTCGGCACCGAGCAAGGCATGGGTATCCTTGGGAGACGCCAGTTCGGTCTTGAGAGTCGAATAGACGCGGACCCGGTCGTCAACCAACTGGAAGAGATCCTTGTCGTTTGTCGCCAGGACAACCTCATCGCCCTGCCGTCGGGCAGCACACGTATAACTGGCCATCAGGTCATCAGCCTCTGTGTTGGGGAGGCCCAAGCTGGCTAGGCCCAACATGGGGACGATTTGCTGGATTTTCGCCAATTGCGGACGCATCAGGTCGGGCATCTCGTCCCGCTGCTCCTTGTAGGCCGGTTGCAGGTCGGTGCGCCGGCTGGGAATACCCATGTCCCAGATGACGGCCGCCAGGTCAGGCTGAACGTCTTTCAACATCCGCCGCACTGTCTTTATGAAACCATAGATCGCGTTGGTAGGCTCCCCACGCGAATTGCTCAAATCGCGGATCGCGAAAAACGAGCGGTAAACATAGTAGTGGCCATCGACGAGAAGCAATTTCACGGGTGATAGCCTTACGGGCCGTCCGATGTTTTTGACAGGATTTACGGGAACGCAGGATTTGAAGCTGGGATTGGTTATACCACCTAATCCCAAAGATACGTCTCGAAAAACCCGGCAATCCTGTCAGCGGGGCGCGATCGGGTTGCTTGATGAAAGCGGCGGACACCGCCATTATGGGCTGGAATCCCGCAGAATCACTCAAACCGTATGATCTCCCGTCGTTTACTCCTGAGCGCAGCTGCGCTGCTTTTTGCCTGCCTCACATCACTTCACGGTGCCGACGCCGAACGCGGTTCAGCGGAAGAGAAAAAGGAGACGCTCACAGCCACAAGCGTCGCAAATCTGCCGAACATACTCATCGTGGGCGACTCCATCTCCATCGGATATATGAAACCGCTGCAGAGAATTTTTAAGGGGAAAGCGAACATTGTGCATCCCAAAGCAAACTGCGAATCCACGGTAGTTGGCATTGCGAACCTCAGCCAGTGGATGGGCACCACTTCGTGGTCGGTGATCCATTTTAATTTCGGATTGCACGACATCAAACACGTCTCGGATACCAAAACCGGCAAGGCCTCAACGGATGCCAAAGATCCCCGCTGGGTCGAGCCCGAGCAATATCGCGGGAATTTGGAGAAGATCGTGGGGATCTTGGAGCGGAGCGGCGCCAAGCTAGTGTTCGCCACAACGACACCCGCGCCGGAAGAACACGCCGCAACCCCACAGACCATTTATCGGGAGGCCGCAGACGTGGTCACCTACAACGAGATAGCCAGACAGGTAATGAGCAAACATCACATCCCGGTCAACGATCTCTATTCCTTTGCCGAGCCGAAGCTGAGATCGATGCAAAAGCCCAAAAACGTTCACTTCACCGATCCCGGGTCCGAAGCGCTCGCCCGGCAAGTGGCCCGTTCGGTCGTACTGGCCCTCAAGGCCCCCAAACGTTAGCAGGATCTGCTCCATGGACTTCCAGTCCATGGCGCTCGTGAAGTTGAGGACGGAAACTTGGCGCACTCCCACGATTTCGTCGGCAGCCTGCCGGATTTCAAAACTAAATCCGGCAGTTGAAATCTTAGGCTTGAGGGCAAGTGATGGATTTGCGGGCGGATGCGTTCCGTCGGAGGACGGGCGTCCGCTCACCAGGGTCAGGCCAAAATAAATCGTCCGAGGCCCCTCGAGTTGCCCGCTGGCCGACCGGATTCCGTCCACTACCACTATGGGCCGTTACTGCGTTGAATCGCGGCACCCTTCCTTCTTCCTCTTTTCGCAGGGAACCCCTTTCCTGAAATCCCTAGCCGTGTAGAGGTCCCCGGCATCAATCCCGCGCATCGCCCGGGTCCCGGTCTTGCGCCGGGGCCCGAACCGCCCTCGGTTCTTGCCAAAGAACTCCTCCACATACCTCCGACTTCCGAGCACATCCCCTCGCCTTGGGCCACGCCCTGAAGGGGCGTCTAACTGTGGGCCGAACGCCCCGAAGGGCATACGCGTCAACTTAAGCTGCGAAAGCCCA
>JAYVTN010000298.1:0-5512 GCA_043788785.1 Spartobacteria bacterium
TTTCGCCGACATAAGCCGAAGATTTTGGCGTGGTGATTTCGGCAAAGAAGCGATTCTCGTTGCCCGTCGAACCCGGGGCGGCGCTGCCTGGCGGCTCCACCTTCAAGGTGACAGGTTGGGTGGCGTAAGGCTTGTTTTCGACTTTGAGCGTTACCGCCGGGATCGTGAAGGTTCCGGGCTTGGTTGTGGAAACCTGATAGGAGAGGTCCACTGTCTGGGAGGTATTCCCATTGATGATCTGGGTTTGTTGGGAAACGCCTTGGTAATGAATTTCCAAGCCGTCGGCCTCGATCTGACGGGGATACTCGATCCGGAGGGAACCTTCCACGGAGATCGTCAGGTCGACCGTGTCGCCCGGGCTGACCTCGTTTTGGGAAAGCCGGGCAGTTACCTTTGGGGCTGCTTGCAAGATTGGGGCCCCTAACCACAGGCCACAAAGGACGGCTAAGGCCCATTGCAGCTTACGGTTGCCGCGAAAAAAAAAGTTCATCGTTGGCGTACTCATTACCAGTCCTTGAAGATCCTCGTCTTGGCACGGCGCTCAGACGGATCCATCAATTGCACCTTCTGATCCTCGCCTCTGAGCGACTCAAACAGGTTCTGTGCTTGTTGTTCGGTCATTCTGCCTTCAGCGGCTGCTTGAGCCTCCGCTTCTTGTTGTTGGGGCTCTGCCTCTTTGCCCTTGTCGTACTGGGGAGAATTCTTCAATTCGCCTTCTTGCTTCTTGTCAGGTTTTCCGGGGTCGGGCTGAGGCTTGCCCTCGTCCTTCTTTTCGGGGTTCTCCTTGTCCTGATCGCCTTTGGAGCCCGCTTGCTTGTCCTTGGAATCGGACTGGTCAGGCTTTTCCCCGGAGCCCTCTTTCTGATTCTTGCCGTCTTTGGGATCTTTATCTTTGCCGGATGGATCTTGCTTGTCCTTGGAATCCTCCTTCTGGTCTTTCGGCTCGCCTTTGGAATCGTCTTTTTGATCCTGCTTGTCCTTGCCTTCTTTCTTCTCCTTGTCTTTGTCTTGCTTGTCTTGCTTCTGGTCCTTCTGGTCTTGTTTAGGCGGTTCCTTCTCGAGTTCTTGGATCATTTTGTCCACCAGTTCCCGGTTGAACTTGGCGTCCGTGTTTTTCGGGTCAACCTGCAATGCCTGATCGTAATGCTGAAGGGCGTTTTTCCATTCCTGGATCTTGGGCGGTTTGTCTTCGAGCGCCTCGCCCCGTTTGAAAAGGGTGTTGCCCAGATTGTATTCGGCCCGGGAACGGACCTGGCCATCCCGTGCGGTGGCCGCTTGGGCGAAAGATTTGAGAGCGGTCTCGAAGTCCCCAGTCTTGTAAGCGGCGCTGCCGATCCCAAGATGCAAGGCGGGGGAATCGGGTCTGCGGGTCAATTGGCTACTGAAGCCTTTGAGGGCACCTGGGTAATCCTCCCGTTCGTAAGCTTCCAAGGCGTGGTTTTTGGCATGGACTTGGAGTGGCAACCAGACCAGGAGGAGGACGGCAAGAGTTGCGGCTCTGCGGAGCGGTCTGGGGGATTTACGTTCTGTCACAAAGGTGGAGGCCACAAGAGCCAGGACACTGAATGCCAGGGGCCAGTAATAGCGTTCGATAGGTCGCCGGGAAAGCTTGGCGTCGATCTCGTGCTCACCCATCTTTCCGAGCCCGTCCCGGATGATGCGACGTGCGGCTTCCGGGCCGCTATCGAGGTGGATGTAAAAGCCGCCCGTAGAGGATGCCATCTCGGTAAGGCTGGCCTCATCCAAGCGGCTCTTGACGATTTGCCCCGAGCTATCTTTGACGAATTCGCCGCCACGGCCATTGGGGAGAGGAATCAGGCTGCCTTCGGCTGAGCCAATACCGACGGTAAAAATTGTGACAGCGTCTTTAAGCTCGGCTGCTGCTTGTTTTCCAGAGGCTTCCAAATCCTCGCCATCGGTAAAAATGATGAGAGCCCGGTGTTGGCTTTCGCCTTTGCCAAAAGCCTCTTTTGCCATGGAAATAGCTGCGGCGATATTGGTGCCGCCTTGGGGGATGATATCGGGATCGAGTTCGTGGACAGCGCCGAGAATGGCATTGTGATCAATGGTCAGTGGAGCTTGGAGGAAAGCGGTGCCCGCGAAAGCAATGAGGCCGATCCGGTCGCCTCCGAGTTGGCTGATGAGATCCTCGGCAGCTAGCTTGGCCCGGGTTAGGCGGTTGGGTGCCAAATCCGTAGCCATCATGCTCTTGGAGGTGTCGATGGCGATGAGCAGATCGCGGCCTTTACGCCGGCTTGTTTCCTCAGTGAACCCGAATTGGGGTTGAGCTAAAGCAATGATCGCTGCGACAAGGCCGAGCAATATCAACCCGAACCGCATACGTCGTTTGGCCAAGCTGACATTGCCTGTAAGCTTTTGTTGAAGGCGGGCGGCCACCAATTTGGCAACCAGTTGACGCGCCTGAAACTCGTTTCGCACGAACAACGCCAACAGTGCCGGGACTAGGGCCAGGGCCCAGAACCAGATTGGTTGTGCGAACGTCATGGGACCCTCCTGAGTAAGGTTAAGCCCAAGAGGCTCTGGAGCACGAGCACTGCGGCCCCTGCGGCTGCGAACCACACAAAGAGATCCCGGTACTGCGTGTACCGGTCGAGTTCCACCGTGGATTTCTCCAGTTTGTCGATCTGTGAAAAGATCTGCTGGAGCGATTTGGAGTCGGTGGCCCGGTAGAATTGGCCGTTAGCGATCGAGGCAATGTTCTTGAGGGTGGCTTCGTCCACTTCGACCTTGATGTTCTGGTAGACGGTGCGTCCAAACATGTCCTGGACGGGAATTGGTGCGTATCCTTGGGAGCCTGCGCAAATCGTGTAGATCTTGATTCCAAGTGCTTTGGCGGCTTCTGCCGCAGTATTGGGCATGATTTTGCCCGCATTGTTGTCACCATCGGTGAGTAGGACGATGATCTTGCTCTTGGCTTCCTTTTCCTTGAGACGATTGGCCGCCGAAGCGATGGCGGAACCGATCGCGGTGCCGTCCTCAACGAGCCCGATCCGGATTCGATCAAGGTTTTCAAACAACCAGTCGTGATCGAGTGTGAGCGGGCTGACCAGATACGGTTTTCCTGCAAAGGCCACTATCCCAATGCGGTCATTGGGGCGGTTTTCGATGAATTTCTGGGTCAGTTGTTTGACGGCAGCCAAGCGATTGGCTTGTTCCTTGCCAATGGTGAAATCCTCGGCAAGCATTGAACGGGACACGTCCAAGGCGAGCATGACGTCGATGCCGCTGGCTTGGACCTGGCTCATGGCCTGGCCTTGCCGAGGCCTGGCGAGTGCTACGATGAAGAGGGCCAGCGAGAGTAACAGTAACCCCAGAAGCAAGGCGCCGGCTCGCGATTTCCGGATGCTGCCGAGTTCGCGCAGGATCCCGACGGAGGAAAAGAGCACTGCGGGAGCGTTTCCGCGCTGGCCAGCAATCCATGCCAAGGCGGGAATCAAGAACAGAAACCAGAGCACCCAGGGGTGGGCGAAGCCAATTCCCTCGTTAACGGCTTTCATGCCCGGCCTCCTTGTGCAAAGTCCAGCGCCCCGGTGAGTAGTTGAGAGCTGTCGGCGTCCGTGGCCTCGATCCTGGCAAACTTGATCATGTCGCACTTCTCCAGGAATTCCTTCAGCAACTGCCGGTCTGCCTCGGAGAACTGTAGATAGTTTTGTAGGCTCGCTAGAAATTCCGGGGAAGTTTGCTCAACGGCGTGAAGACCGAATTGCCTGCGGATAAAGGTGCGGAGCACATCGGATACGGCGATGCTGAAATTGTAGGCAGTGAGTTCCCCGATTTGGGAGCGCAAGGCTTCGAGCTCGCGGATCGCAATCATGCGCGGAGTCGGGGGTGGCGCGGTGGGCCTGCGCCGGATCGCTCTTACCGTGAGCCAAACCACCAGAGCCAGTATGAGGGCTGCTGCCAGGCCTGCCACAACGACTATCCAGGGCGGATAGGGAAACACGTCCACGGGTGCCGCGATGTCGCGCAATTCCGGCCCCGAAGTCCCGGCTCCAGCGGCGCGCGTTGCCTGTTTCATCTCCGCAAGGGCCCTACCGCCACTGACCGACGATAGTACCCACACTCCTGTCAACCATGCGCACTTCATCGGATCATCAGCCTCCGTTCCCGGTTCCTGAAAAACACTCGCAAAGCCGGGACGTAATCCTCGTGCGTTCGCAGCGAGATCGTGTCAATGCGTTTGCGGCGAAACTCCCGGAGCCGGTCTTCAGTGCGGCGTGCGAAGGCTCGCAGATAAGCCTGGCGCACATTGCGGTCCGATGTGTTGACCTCGATTTGCTCCCCGGTTTCGGCATCTTCGAGTGTGATCCGTCCCACGTCGGGCAATTGCTCTTCGTTCGGGTCGATGATGGGAACCGCTATGAGATCATGCCGCCGGCTGGTGACCGAGAGTTCCTTGGAGAAATTGGGGGTTTGGAAATCGGAGATTAGGAACACCACCGAGCGGCGGTGAACGATCCGGTTGAGATAGTTGAGGGCCTCGGCAGGCGCAGTCCCACGGCCTTTGGGCTCGAAATAGAGGATTTCCCGGATCAGGCGCAGGGTGTGCAGGCGTCCCTTTTTAGGAGGGATAAAGAGTTCAACGTGGTCCGAAAAAAGCAAGAGGCCTACCTTGTCGTTGTTGCGGATTGCGCTGAAAGCGAACATGCATGCGACTTCGGCGGCCAACTCGCGTTTGCTCAGGTTGACGCTGCCGAAGTTGCCCGAGGCGCTTACGTCCACCATCAGCATGACCGTGAGCTCACGCTCTTCGGTGAATTTCTTGACGAAAGGTTCTCCGGAACGCGCGGTCACGTTCCAGTCGATGGTGCGGACCTCGTCGCCAGGCTGGTACTCGCGAACCTCTTCAAAGTTCATTCCACGCCCTTTGAATACGCTGCGGTACTGGCCAGCAAAAGCGGCGTTAACCATCCCCCGGGTTTTGAGTTCCAGGTGCCGTATTTTGCTTAGAATGGTGCGGGCGCTATCCATCAGGGAACGGCCAATCCGGCGAAGATGCGCTCGATGATGGATTCACTGGTCATCTCCTCGGCTTCAGCCTCGTAACTGATGATGATCCGGTGGCGCAGCACATCGGGCCCCACCGATTTGACATCCTGCGGGGTCACGTACCCGCGTCCGGAGAGGAACGCGCGAGCCCGGGCAGCCAGCGTCAAAGCGATGGTGGCCCGCGGGGAGGCGCCATAACGGATCATGCCCTCGAGTTTGAGTCGGTAGCTGGCGGGTTCGCGCGTGGCAAACACCACATCCACAATATAGTCTTTGACCCGGTCATCGACGTAGATGGAGTTGACCAGCGTGCGCGAGCGCAGGATGTCCTCGGGTTCAAGGATCGCCATCACCGTGGGGTTGGGCGCACTGGTCGCCATCAAATCAAGGATCTGGCGTTCTTCGGTTTTGGAAGGGTAACCGACCCGCAGCTTGAGCATGAAGCGGTCGAGTTGGGCTTCAGGCAGTTGATAGGTGCCTTCTTGTTCGAGCGGGTTCTGGG
>JAYVTN010000299.1:0-3218 GCA_043788785.1 Spartobacteria bacterium
GCGAGTCTGGGGAAACTGGCCGTGGCCGTGCTTCCCATGATCGCGGTGTGCTGGGCAGCCCAACACAGCGTACTGGCAACCTGGGGGCACTTGGCATTCGTACTCAAACTGGCCTACCTGCTCGGGACGATCGCCGCGGCAGGCGCCGTGTTTTTTGCCAGTGCGATGGTCCTGCGGGTGGATGGCTTGGAAGAAGCCACCGCACTGGTACGCCGCAAACTGCGGGCCCGAGCAAAGCCGGTCCAACCGTGACGGGCCCCAGTAATCGACTGCTTCGGGAGACGGTACCTGTCAACCTGACGGCCGCCCGTGACAGGGCATATCAGGAGTTACGTGTTGGAGAACGCCGCCGCGAACCCGAAGGGTTCCCAGATCGTAGCCAAAGTCGAAGACCTCCGGACCCAGTCGACAATCACAGAGACCTGCGCCGTTGCGCGGCTTTGCGTGAGACCCACTTGATCCGCAGATTGCGCAGATGACATCTGCGTTAATCTGCCCGTCATCTACGGATCAACCCATGATCGGGGGGCTGACAGAAATGAATCCGCAGATGCCAGGCAGATTGACGCAGATGATGGGCCATGTTCCGGGGCCATTCCCGACCGCCAACCAGGAATACTGTGTGCTGAGTCTGGAGTCTGGGCGCGGGAAATCTTATACCAAGAACACCAAGCTCACCAAGGCTGCCTAGCGGTCGGTCGCGATTTTTGCGTGGAACCCGCCTGAGATCCTTGCCCGCTTGATAGGAACTTTCATCCCGCGATTGGTATTCTCTGCCTGAAATTGCATAGGTTCTCAGGCCCTCTATTCTGTGCCACTAATTGCGGCGGACTACACTAGTTCGGGGTCGCGGCTCGCGCGGGCTTGCGTGCCGTGGCGGCGTCCGCTTGCAGGTTCCGAAGCATGTCCCGGTATTTGGCGTCTTCCGCCACATACTCGGCAATAGTTGTTTCTGCGCCGGGAACAAGCGCATCGTGGCGCGCTTTGAGGTCCATATAAATGCGCTTGATCGCAGCGTGCCGTAACGGAATGGGCTGGGTGCGATCCAAAACCAGGCTTTTATCCTTTTGCTCCTCCAGTTGGGCTGGAGTTTGTTGTCCCCGGAGCAGGCGGAGGAACTCTTTTTTGTCGGCTGCTGGCAGGAATGCCACATCCTTGAGCATGCTGGCTTCGGCCTGGAAATCGGCCCAGTGGATGAGATTGTTTGCGCCAATCTGGCCTGCACCGTTGAGCACCAGGGCGATGAAGAGGAATCCCACCGCTTTGATTGGGGTGAGGCTATAGACCTTCATGGGTAGGCTCACGAGAACCGAGAGGATCACCAGGAAGCCGAGCACCAACCCGACCCATGCAAAGATACCGCCCTTCAAAGCCGTGGTAACGACCAGCGTGCCCACAATCGCGAACATGACAATGTAGAGCACCCAAAGCTTCACGGCGGCCGCAAAGCCGGGAAATTTTTTGGCTATGACGATGGAACTGCCCCAAAAGGAGATGAGCAGCAGTAGTGAGGTGAAGATAGCCCACAAGATCCATGTTTTGCCTAGATCTGCTCGCAGGTTGGTGAGTTGGTCGAGAACGGCCTGTAGTCCCGTGGGGTCTGGAGCGGGGATCTGGGCGAGGAGCATCGGGAGAGAAAAGGAATGCATTCGGGCAGCACGATATCAAAATCCGGTGCGCAAGCAAGCGAGAGCCAACGTGGCCTGGGTGATGGGCGGGCCATGAGCTTTCATCCAGCCCACGGGTGCCAGCAGGCGACGGCCCAGAAGCCTTCCATGGGCGGGGAACGGTGGCCGTGCCGCCCCGTCCAGTCCATGCCGGTTCAGCCCAGAAGGATGGCTGCCCAGAACCAAGCAATCATCAACGAGGCGATACCGACTCTGGCCAGGATGCCTGCGGAAGTCCCCAGCAAAGTGCCCCAGGTCGATTTGCCCGCAGGCAGAAGGCCCTTGCCCCCTAGGATCTCCCCAAGCAGCACGCCCACCAGCGGGCCCAGAAAAATCCCTATGAGTCCGAAGAATAGGCCAACGACGGTGCCGACGAGGCCGCCGATGGCGCCCCAGCGGGTGGCCCCGTACCATTTGGCGCCTAGCGTGCCGCTCAGCAGGTCAAACCCGTAACTCAGCAAGGTAAGGCCGATCAGACCGCTTAAGACCCACCAACCGACGCTTTGGCCCGGGCCCGACACGAGGTGGTGAAGGATGGCGGCCGCCAGGATGACCGTGGTGCCGGGGAGAAAGGGTAGGAAAGTACCCAAAAAGCCCAACACCATCAGGACCGCTGTTAAAATCCACCAGAAGATCGTCATTGGAATATTCGCATTCAGCTTTCAGGGTGGGGTCGGCAAAATCCTTAAGGGTTACTGCTTCAATCCTAAACGTAAAAACACAAAAACACTATGGCACTTCCTGTTGGCAGCAAAGCTCCCGAATTCATTCTCAAATCCAAAACGTCCGAAGGGCTCGTGGACATCAAACTGGCCGATAACTTGGGAGCCAAGAACACGTTGGTGCTCTTTTTCCCGCTTGCGTTCACCGGAGTGTGCACAACGGAGTTTTGTGATGTCAGCGGAGGACTGAGCGCGTACACGGAATTGAATGCCGAGGTTATCGGGATCAGCGTCGATAGTCCTTTTGCCCAGGAAGCATGGGCGCAGAAGGAGAACATCGGGATCACACTCGCAAGCGACCTCAACAAGACCGTGGCCCAGGATTATGGAGTGCTTCTGGACGATTTGGCCGGAATCGGCTCGGCGAGCGCCCGGGCAGCATTTGTCATCGATAGACAAGGAATCATCCAGTACAGCGAACAGACCCCGACTCCCAAGGACCTGCCTGATTTCGAAGCGATCAAAGCCAAGCTGGGCGAATTGGTTTAAGGCCCGCGGGGATGGGCTTTCAGCCCGCTGAAAGCACACGACCCAAAAAAATGGGCTGCCCGGATAACCCGGGCAGCCCATCTTATTAAACAGAATCGGTCTGGGACCTAGATGACCACGGTCTTGCCCGGCATCGCCATGGGGTAGAGGCCGTTTGGACCGGGATTGACCAGAGTCGGGGCATCCCAAGCCAGAACCTTGGGTACGAGGCTGATCTGGGAATTCAACGCAGCGTCCCACTCCAGTTCCTTGCCTGAATAAGCCGCCATACGTCCCAAGAGGGCGGTCATCGTGCTCATGGCACCGTTGACGGCCTCATTGTACTCGGTGTTGTTGCGGA
>JAYVTN010000300.1:0-8665 GCA_043788785.1 Spartobacteria bacterium
GACAGTTTGTCACGCCGGACGAGAGCGAGGAACTACGCTACTGGGCCCCGGGTACGGAACTCCCCGAATACCATTTTACCAATCATCTTGCGAAACCACGCAAGAGGATGCTTCAGCGGTTCGTGCATTCATGCTTTTTGCCGATTCTCGACCGTATGCGCGATCCTTGGCCTGGCGATGCCTATCCACAAAAACTCCAGCCTGAAACTATCCGGGAGCTTGAAGCTATCCTAGAATCACCCGTTGAATGATTGCACTTGGTTATGGAGACAGCCCCCGTCGCCGTACCTTTCCCAGTAGAAGACTTCGTCACCTGATGGCACCATTGCACCTGATGGCACCATTGGTACCGAATTTTCAGATCTGGAATCATTTAGGGCACCCAAGAAAGACAAAACCGTAAATGTTAGCTAAAGTCCTCCGCCGAATCCTGCCTTCGTGTATTCGTCCCATCGGCTACTTGACGGCCTTAACGAAACGCCGGACGAATACTTGCGTCCGGCTGGGGCCATTTGCAGGGATGAAGTATGCATCACATGCACAAGGCAGCGCATATATCCCCAAATTACTCGGCATATATGAGCGGGAGCTCAAGGATGTCGTTGCGCGCATCTGTGAGAAAAGTCCCGATCATATCGTTGATATAGGTGCGGCAGAGGGATACTACGCGGTTGGCCTTGCTCGCCTGCTTCCGGCAACGATAGTCACGGCGTTCGAGATGGAGCCATTAGGTCGTTTGGCGCTTGAAGAGATGGCTTCGCTAAATGCCGTCACGCAGCGGATTCGTATCAGAGGCAAATGTGAAGTTGCTGACCTTGTTGAAGCTTTATCGGGCTCAAGCAATGTAGTGGTGGTTTGTGACGTGGAGGGCTACGAGGAAAAGCTTTTGGATCCCAGCCAAGTAAACGCTCTTTCGAGTGCCTCGATCCTCGTCGAGCTTCACGATTTCATCCTGCCCGGGATCACTGGAATGCTTCAAGACCGATTCGGCAGCACTCACATCATTGAGCATATTTTGGAGGAAGACAGGTCGCCTGCGGAGTTTCCATGGCGCACCTTTGGAACAATGCTTTTGCCCAAGGCGTACCTCAGATGGGCAGTGAGTGAATGGCGGCCGGTGCGAATGGCTTGGCTTTGGATGGAACCAAAATGAATGACGTGAGCCGTTCGCTGAGGGTGATGTTCTGCTGCACAGGCGTCGGCATCTTCAATCGCGGAATCGAAAGTTTCTTCCGGGACAGTTTCGACGGCCTCAAGAATGCGATGCCTGGTATCGAGGTGCGCTTGATAAAGGGCGCTGGCTCACCGGCCGACCGGGAGAGGGCGGTTTCGTGTTTGCCCCGGACCGGGAAGTTGGCGGAGGTTGCGGGTATCCTCATAGGCCGGAATGCGTATGTGGCGGAGCAGTTGTCTTCGCTTCCGTTTGTTCTCATGGAGATCTGTCGATGGAAGCCGCATGTGGTTTTCTATAGCGACAGCAATCTGGGGTTCCAATTGTTCCGATGGCGACGGGTGACCGGTGTGGATTTTAAATTGCTCTTTTCCAATGGCGGACCCTGCCATCCGCCTTTTGTCCGGACGGACTTTATCCACCAAGTGGCACCGCTTTATCTCGAAGAGGCCATCGTGGCAGGGGAATCGGCCCAGAGGCACTTTCTTGTGCCGTACGGGATCAACCTCGTACAACAGCCATGCTATGATCCTTTGGTCAAAAGGAGATGCCGGGAGGAACTGGGATTGCCGCTGGATAGGCCGATCTTACTGAGTGTGGGGTGGATAAGACGGCAGCATAAACGCATGGATTACCTGATTGAAGAGGTTGCGCGATTGTCGGAACCGCGGCCGTTTTTGCAGCTCCTAGGGGCGATGGACCAAGGCAGCGTGGAAATTGTCGCATTGGCAGAACGTTTGCTGGGCACGGGAAACTTTTCGGTTCGCTCGGTTCCATACGAGCAGGTCATGGAATTCTACAAGGCAGCGGATTGTTTCGTATTGGCCTCGCTCACGGAGGGCTTTGGGCGAGTGTACATTGAGGCATTAATGCACGGGTTGCCGGTCATCGCTCACCAGCATCCGGTTATGGAATACGTGGTGGGGGATGCTGGTCAAATTGTGGATATGGCGCACCCTGGAGTCCTTGCTAAGCGGCTTTTACAAGTTCTTGGGCAGGACAGTCCGGAACAGGTTCAACGCTGGCGGTGGGAGCGTGTCAGAGACCGGTTCAGTTGGCCGGTGTTGGCCCCCTCCTACGCAAGGATGTTCCAAACGGTCGCGGGGCGTGTAGACGGGCTCACAGAAGAGTCCTCAGGCATGAGGCCCGGTGTAGCGGAACCGGCTAGCCTATGAAGTGGATTTGTTCCCAGATGGGAGCCCGCGAGCATTATGCGATCGCACGGGTGCTTGCCCGGGGCGCGGCTCTGGACACCTTGTATACCGATTTCTGGGCAGGGTCGCTTTTGAGAGGCGGATGCACTTTGTTCAACGCCCGGCACTTAGCCACCCGCTATCACCGAGATTTGGAGGGTGCCCGCGTGGAGAGCTTCAATGGAGCTACTGTGATGCAAACACTGCTACGGATGGCTTTCCAGGAAAGTATGTACGGCCATTTTCTGTCCCTCGGCAAGCGCTTCGGAACGTCGGTGGCGGCTTCCTTGGAGAGGCGCAAGGACGTGAATTGGCCGGATACCGTATTCTTCGGGTATGACACCGGATTTCTGGAGGCAGCGAGCGTTGTGAAGGCGAACGGTGGAAAGGTGGTGGTCTGCCAGATGGATCCCTCCAGAGTCGAGGCGGAGATCGTCGAAGCCGAAGAAAAGCGGTGGCCTACGTGGGTCCGCAACGAAATCAGGGTGCCCGAAAGCTATTTTCAAAGGCGCGAATCTGAATGGCAGATTGCCGACCGGGTGCTGGCCAATTCCGAATGGACCCGGCAGGCCTTGCGTAAACAGGGCGTTCCCGAAGGAAAAATCTCCGTAGTGCCATTGGCTTATGAAGCGCGGCCTACGAAACGGCATATCCCGCTGGGGAGTGCACAAAGACTCCGGGTACTCTTCCTAGGTCAGGTTGTGCTCCGAAAGGGGATCCAGTACCTTCTAAGTGCTGCACGCGACCTTGTTGGTGAACAGGTCCAGTTTGAGATTGTTGGCCCCGTTGATATCTCGGAAAATGCGCTCCGGGCAGCACCGGCCAATGTGAAGTTCCACGGTTCGGTGAGCCGGGACCGGGCCTCGGAATTCTACAACGCGGCAGACGTGTTTGTCCTACCCACGCTTTCGGACGGGTTTGCCTTGACTCAGATCGAGGCGATGGCCCACGGAGTGCCAGTGATAGCAACGGACCGCTGCGGTACGGTTGTCAGCGATGGCGTGGATGGGTTCTTGATTCCCGCGTACGATTCCGATGCTATCACGAGCGCCTTGCGATCCATACTTGCCAATCGCGGACGCTTGCAGGCGATGAGCGCGGCCGCAGCACTTAAAGCTGAACAGTTCGGGCTATCACGTCTGGGCACCCATATCCGCCGGATCGAAGAGTCCTTCCAGACACCATGAAAGCACGTGCCGCCATCCTCTTTGATAACCTTGGTCCCTACCATATGGCGCGTCTTAAAGCGGCGGCCACGGTCTGTGACATTGTCGGAATTGAGTTCGGAAGTGCCAGTGCCGAGTACGCGTGGAACAGGGAGGTTTCCAGTGGTTTCAAACGGATAACCCTCAACAAAGTCGGCTGCAGTCAGTCTATGCCAGTCGCCGAGTTGTCGCGAAAACTCGGGGAGGTGCTTGATCGGGAAAAACCAGAGGTAATTTTTGTGCCTGGTTGGAGTTCCAAGGGAGCCCTGATTTCATTACAGTGGGCTTTGCGTCACCGGGTGCCGACGGTTTTGATGAGCGAATCGACCCAATGGGACGAGGAGCGCAACCCCTTCAAAGAGTGGGTGAAGGCGCAGGTGGTGTCCCTTTTTTCAGCGGCTTTGGTGGGTGGCTCGCCGCACCGTCAATATCTCCAGCATCTAGGATTCCCCGAGCCACGAATATTTGTGGGATACGATGCGGTAGACAACGACTACTTCGAGGTGGGATCGGCACAAGCCCGCAGCCACGGATCAGTGTTTAGGGAACGTTTAGGGTTGCCCCACAGATACTTCCTGGCTTCAGCAAGGTTCATCGCGAAGAAGAATCTGCCCGGTCTCTTGGCAAGCTATGCTGCCTATCGTCGGTTGGCAGTTGGAATGGGACAAAGTGGCAGCGTCCCCTGTCTCTGGGATTTAGTTCTCCTCGGAGACGGTGACCTCCGTGCAGAATTGGAAGCCGAGTGTTCCCGGTTGGGATTGGGGGGGAGCGTGCAGATGCCTGGATTTAAGCAGTATGGCGAGTTGCCAGCCTATTACGGGTTGGCAGAGGCCTTTGTCCATGCCAGCGCCAGCGAGCAATGGGGCTTGGTGGTCAACGAGGCGATGGCCTGCGGTCTGCCGGTGCTTGTCAGCGAGCGCTGTGGATGTGCCTGCGATTTAGTGCACTCGGCAGTCAACGGGTGGACGTTTGATCCCACAGATGCTGATGCTCTCGCGAGTTTACTGGCAAAAGTCGCCGGCAACTCCGAGCACAATCCGACGCTCGGGGCACAAAGCCGCGCCGTGGTCGCCAAGTGGGGGCCGGCTCGGTTTGCCGAAGGAGTTTTGCTCGCCGTGGCGGCTGCCAAACGGCAAGGTGGTTGCAACATTTCTTTGATCCCATGGATTCTCCATAAGGCGATGCTTTGCCGATGATCACCACAGTCAAAATTGCCGGTTCCATTTCACTGGAGGCTCTTGGCCTCTTTGCACGCGTCAACCTCCTGATCGGGGAGTTCTCGTTGACGCCGATCAGATTGGACCTCGTGGGCACGGCAGACCGTTCCACGCGGGCGGTCATGATGAAGGGGAGCCCGGTAACCGGACGCAACATAGTCATCGGCACCTCCCCCCGGTTGTCGGAGGGATGTTCCTGCATTCGTTATTCATTACGGAGGGGCGGCAATGACTGATTCCGGACTGCCGTTACCGTTCTACCTGTGCATTGTGGCCCTTTGGGCTTTTGGTTTGCAGGCATGGAAAGCCCGTCACCAAGCTTGGGGAATCCCAATGCTCGCTGTGCTCTCAACGGTGGGGTCATGGTACGTGGGAGATGTGCTTTACAATGATTATAGCCAATATGTGCTAGTACTCGGACCAGAAAACTTAGCCTATGCTTGGTGGGAAGTTCTGCTTTTCATCCTCACCCTTGGCTATTTGGTTCCGGTTATGCACGGACGTATCAATTGGAAGTTTGCCAAAGGTGGAAGCCGGATACTTGGAATGATTCGGCTGCGGGAGAATGATACGGAAGCGTTCCAAGCCCAGATCAGTAGAGTCACAACACTTCTGGTTCTGCCATGGTCTGCTTTGATGGGGTTTGCTTTACTGAGAACGGACTTCGATTTTGCCGGACTTTTCTTTCCATTTTTTGGTCAGAAGTCCGAGCCTTGGGGAAGGGACCGGATAGGAACGGGCATTGACGCGCTATACTCTTTGGCTGGGTACATACAGGTGATGTTGACGGCTTTTTTTGGCCTCGGTCTCGCCCTGAGCAAACGCACAAACATGGTGCTACTGACGGGAGGCCTTTATTTCTTGTCAGCGCCATTCATCCTCTTCGACCGTACGCGAAATACAATGTTAGCCATTCTGCTCCCTGGATTTATGGCCTTTGTTGTACTTAGGATGCGTGCAGGAGTTCTTGTTAGAGTGGCAGTGGTGGCCTTGGCATTTTTCGCGCTGAACGGTTGGTTTAGATTCGTCTTGGATAACCGCAATTTCGGAAGCATCGCGGAAGCCGTCAGGACGGGAGGCGTTCAAGACTCGGCGCAAAAAAACCAAAAGCATTTAGGGCTCAACATGTTTGAGGAACTCGGTTACATCAATTTCTTCATCGTTAACGGCACGTATCGGGTGAACTGGGGAGGTCGTTACTTTGCGGAAATCGTTAACCCAATTCCGCGGGTAATCTGGAAAGGAAAACCTACAATCGGCGTGGACTACGCAATAGCCCGTGGTATGGCCTATGGTGAATCTGGAGACAAATCCGGCGGAATTGCTGCCTCTGTAGCCACTGGAATGATCGGCCAAGGTGTGGTGAACTTCGGGCGAATTCTTGGGCCGATGGCAGCTGCATTTATTATGGCGGTCTGGGTAGCCGTGCTTGCAAGGCAGGACATGATGGGAAACGTGGGGCGTCTGTTGACGTACTCCATAGGCCTTGTGCTGACTTTTAATATGGGGCGGGATGTAACACTCCTGGTTCTATATCCGTTCGTATTTGGAGTGTTGCTGTGCAGATACCTTGAGCGCCGGACACGGATTCCTGAACTTCATTCGCAACCGATCCCTCTCCCAAATGTCCGTTGACATTTCGAAAAACCGTAGTGCCCGTAAGTGGTCCCAAGGCGAGTTGCTTGGAAGGGTTGCTTGGGCGTTGGTGCACCCGTTTTTCCGGTTCAGTCCACGTCTGTTGTGGGGGTGGCGGCGGGGATTACTCCGACTCTTTGGGGCGAAAGTGGGGGCTCACGTTCGGATAGATCCTAGTGCCCGCATTTTCATCCCATGGAACCTCGAGATAGGCGATTGGGCCGCTATCGGGTTTGACGTTATTATCTACAATCTGGGTAGGATTTCGGTCGGCGCAAATGTGACCATCTCCCAGAGAGCTCATCTTTGTGCAGGTAGCCACGATTTCCGCGATCCAGCCATGCCGCTGCTCAAGCAGCCGATTACGATAGGTGAAGGGGCATGGGTGTGCGCGGATGCTTTTGTGGCTCCCGGAATCACCGTAGGAGCTGGAGCTGTTCTTGGGGCTCGGGCGGTAGTGGTGAAGGACGTTTTCGCTCAGACGGTGGTGGCTGGAAACCCTGCCAGAAAGGTGGGTGTGCGGCCTTGAATACCACGCTTCCTGTCACCGTCTGTATCCCGGTTCTCAACGAAGAGAGAAATCTCCCTGGGTGCTTGGACGCGATTGGCACATTGTTCGAGGAGGTTGTGGTGGTAGACTCGGGAAGCACCGACCGTACAGTGGAACTTGCAAGAGCTCATGGTGCTACCGTTCTTGAGTTCCGCTGGAATGGTGATTTTCCGAAAAAACGTAACTGGTTCCTACGCAACCATGAGTTGAAAAGCCAGTGGGTGCTCTTTCTGGATGCGGACGAAAGAATCACGCCTGAGGTGATTCAGGAACTGGCGCTTGTGCTCAAATCAACCCGGAATTCCGGCTTTTGGGTGTGTTTCGAGAATTGGTTCATGGGTAAACCACTGCGTCATGGGGACGTGTTCCGCAAATTGGCTATGTTCCGGCATGAGGCAGGGGAATACGAGCAATTCCCGGAGGACCACTGGAGTAATTTGGACATGGAAGTGCACGAGCATCCGGTAATCGAGGGATCGCTCGGGGAAATCGAGGCAAGATTACAGCACCAAGATTATCGTGGGATCACTCATTACATTGGCAAACACAACGAATATTCCTCTTGGGAAGCACGGCGGTTTGTTTGGCTGCAATCCGCCGGCGAGGACGCTTGGGGGCGTTTGACGCAGCGCCAGCGTTTCAAGTACCGTTATTTAGACCGATTTTGGCTTGGTTGTGTGTACTTCCTGGCAAGTTATGTCGGTAAATGCGGTTTCCTGGACGGACGGGCGGGTCTGGTGTTTGCCCTCATGAAATTGCGGTATTTCCGAGATATCCATTTAAAAATCCAAGAGTACCGAGACCGGACCGGCTTGTAGTGGAATGCGATGAGGCTCAGCAACAGTGTACGGAAATTTGCTAAAGGCTTACTCTTGGGCTCAACCGGGTTGGTTGTGACGTTTCTGGCTTTCCTTTGGTGGTGCCCGGATTGGGCCGTGGTCGAACATGACGGGAGCGGGCGCGTGGACTGGATCGTGGTGCCGGGCGGGGATCCGACTCGGGCGGCGTTCGCTGCCGCTGTGTATAACCGGGGCGAAGCTGGACGGGTATTGGTGAGCGGGCGCGGGGATGCCATCTGGTGTCGGGAAACTCTTATCGAGAATGGAGTGCCCGCCGACCTGATCAGCCTTGAATCCATGTCCGCCTCGACCTTTGAGAATGCAGGATTTGCTGAGCCCATTTTGCGTAAATCCGGGGCAAGACGTGTGGCGGTGGTGACTTCTTGGTACCATTCACGACGCACGCTGGCGTGTTTCCGACATCAGGTTAAGGAAATTGAATTTATCGCCGTTTCGGTTCCGAAAAACTATCAGCGCACTCCTTACGAAATGGAGAGGGCGCGTTTGGAGATCATCAAAACAATTTTCTACGCACTCTCCTATGACCTATGGTAGGCACCCAAAATACGCAAGAGCCACGTTCGGACCTGGGGGGTGTGGCGTTCGAAGAGCCACCACATCATCCACGCCAACGCCAAAGTCGAAGCACAAGCTATGGCGAAAATTGTCAATCCCAATGCGTTTGGCTGGAACTGGTAACCGTTAAAAGCGATTGTTGCAGCAAGGAAAAGCACAGGGAAATGTGTGAGGTAAAGAGAATAGGAGATGTCGGATAGCAATCCGGCAATCGGCACCTCGGGAGGGGAATGGCGCTTGGCGGAACGGTTCAGAAGCGAGAAGAGCCATAGGGCTGCG
>JAYVTN010000301.1:0-1796 GCA_043788785.1 Spartobacteria bacterium
TTATCAACACTTCCACAAACTTTTCCAACTCCTGGCGGACCCCGTCAGCGCTCATTTGCGGGTTTTAACAATAATCTCCACGCGCCGGTTGGGCTGCTGCTCATCGACGGTGCGTTCAGCCGGCACAATGGCGTCCGCACTGCCCCGGCCGATGGTCTGGATCCGCTCGGGCGCAATGTGCATGTTGTTTACCAGCCATTCCTTAACGGCTTCGGCCCGGCGCTCGCTCAAGCGTTGGTTGTAGTCCGCGCTCCCGGTCCAATCCGTATGCCCGCTAATCGTGAAAGTCGCATCGGGATAGGAGAGAAAAAGCTGGCCCAGCTTTTGGAGCGCATCGATGGCCTCCCCCCTTAACTCCGCATGGTCATGTTCAAAAAGGGCACCGCCAGGCATGGCAACCGGCTCATTATTGCCCGTGGGCGAACCGGCCTGCGCTAGGGCGTCATCAATGGAGCGCCGCCCCGGGATACCGTCGTCGCCACCGATCCCCTCTCCGTTGCGTTTGCCCGGAGGCATCGTGATGGCCGGTTGGTTGGGCTGTTTGACGCTTCTTTCAAGCAAAGCCGTGGAAATCGACCCTAGCTCCCGGTCCGCGCGCCCGGCACTCTCGGTTTGGGACTTGTTCAAAGCCTCCCAGTTCAAGGGCGATCCCTTGGGTTTATCCAAAAGCAACGGGGAACCGACCTCGGTGGCCTGAGGCTTGATGATCACCTCCCGGGGTTGCGGCTTATCTTGGGGAATCGCGATTTTCTGGTTCGGGATCTTGACGGGCACACTCAAGCGCTTCTCGTCGGGGGGCAGGAGCAGCTTGGGATCAATCCTCACGTTATTGACCACGAATCGCAAAGACGCCACAGGGTCCGAGGCCGTTAGCGTGAAATCCTCCAGATTCTTTACTTTAAAGAAAACGACCAATCCCAGGTGCACGACCAGGGAGAGCGCCAAAGCGCGCCAAAGCCATTTTCGCATGGGCGAGGGTTGGTCGCGAAGGGACCGGAAGGTATCGTACTGGACCATGGTGTCCCGACCATAGCTCCCGGTACCCTCCGGTGCCACAGTAGAGTTTTGGACTTGAGAGTTGCCCCGACGGGACCCACTTTCGCGCCCCTATGAGCCAGCAACCCTCAAGTAGTTCACGGATGGAGAAGATCGTCAGCCTCAGCAAGCGGCGGGGCTTTATATTTCAATCCAGCGAGATCTACGGGGGATTAAACGGTTTTTGGGATTACGGCCCATTGGGAGCTGAACTCAAGCGCAACGTCAAAGAACTCTGGTGGCGTTCCATGACCCGGTTTAGGGAGGATATTGTGGGTTTGGAGGCCAGCATCATCATGCATCCCCAGATCTGGAAAGCCTCCGGCCACGTAGACACCTTTGCTGATCCCATGGTCGATTGTCTCCTGACCAAGAAACGGTTCCGCGCAGACCAGATCGAGCCCCAGAGCGGCATAGTTTATTTCTACGACGGGGCCACCTCGGGAGAAACCCAACTTCAGGAGCCCTATTCCGTCCTGCTTCCCAGTGGGAAGCCCCCCGAAAGCGCCCGCAAGGTTGCCAAGCAATTCTATAGCCTCAGGGGCCTGACCGAGCCCGAACTCGTGGGCGAACGCACCGAAAAGGTTGAGAACACGACCCGGTACAATCCCGAGAATGGCTCCCTCTTCACGCCACCTCAGATGTTCAACCTGATGTTCAAAACCTTTATTGGGGCAGCCGAAAGCTCCGAGAACGTTGCCTACCTGCGTCCCGAGACGGCCCAAGCCATCTTCGTCCAGTTCAAAAACGTATTGGACACC
>JAYVTN010000302.1:0-2379 GCA_043788785.1 Spartobacteria bacterium
TCGCAAAAGCACCCACCTGGCTTGCACCAATGCGCAAACGGTGGTCTGCCATTCCTCCGGTAACCGTAAACCGGTTCTCCACCGCGTACAACCGGTTCATTCCAGCGCGCGACTCGGGCTTGCGCCGGGCGGTGAACTTCCGGGTCATGTCGACCGTGGCTTCGGTGCCCAGGAAATCGCAATCCAAGGCCATGATGACATCGGCCTTGTCCATCTGTGGCAAGAGTTCGATGCCTTCGCCGTAAACCGCGCTGGCGGCTTCTCCTGCCAGGGGTTCGTAGACGGCCCAAGTTGCCTTGGGGAACTTCCCGGCGATCAGCGAGCGCAAACGCTCCCGGGTATGGGAGGCGTTCTTTTCCAACAGGAATGCCAACCCGCTTCCGTCTCCGGCTACCTTGATCACCTCATCGAGGTCCTTTTCAAAAGCAGCCTCATCGGATGCGTTCCCATTCTTGCTGAACGCCTTTGCCCGATCAGGATCGTAGAGGTCCAAGATCGAGGACTGTGCAAAGAGGTTAGTGGCCCCCAAGCTGGCAGCGTGAAGTGGATTGCCTTCGATCTTCGTGGGCCGGCCGTCACTGGTGCTGACCACCAAGGGCAGCGCTCCAAGCCGACTCGGCATCGCGCTTGCAAAAAACAATGCCTTGCCAGGAATCGACCATTCCACCCCGTGGGTGAACGGCACCAGATTCTTCACTGGACGCCGACACCCTGCAAAACTGAGGCCTGCCAGCGCCATGGAAGCGCCCATCAATTGGAGGAAGTTGCGCCGGGAGACCTCGCCGCCCCCGAATTCCGACGCGCCTTGGGGAAACTCCCGCTCGAGCCATCCCTGGAACTCAGGGGTATGGGAAAGCTGACCCAAACTGCGCCAGTACTTTTTGCCTGTGGAGGCTTCTGGCGGATGATTAAGAACGCGTTTGCTCATCGAAAAATCCAGTTAGCGGTGGCAACCGAAACAGTTTTTGTCCGGCGGATTGATGTGCCAATCAGCCTTCAGTTGGGTCCCGAGTTTAAGTTGGGCGTCGGCGACCGACTGGTTGGGCTCGGTTGGAGCCTCCCAGTCCAGGTTGGTGATCTCCTTGAGGGGGCGCAACGCCATTTCGGGATTCCGGTGGCAATCCAGGCACCAACTCATCGAGAGCGGCTGGGCATGGTAGACTTCCGCCATCTCGTTGACCTTCCCGTGACAGCTCACACAGGAAACCCCACGATTCACGTGGGCAGAATGGTTGAAATAAACGTAATCGGGCGTTTTGTGCACCTGGACCCATTCGATGGGCTTGCCCGTCTGCCAAGAGTCCCGAACGGGTTGAAGCTTGGGATTATCCTTTTGGATCTGCTGATGGCAGTTCATGCACACCTGCGTGGTGGGCACATTGGAGTGGGCCGCAACCTCCACAAAACTGTGGCAGTACCGGCAATCCATCCCCACCTGCTTGACGTGGACATTGTGGGGAAAAGCCACCGGCTGCACCGGTTGATAACCCACATTGGTGTACTTGTTGGTGAAATAGTACGAGAAGCCGGCCGTAGTGGCGCCACCGAGCACGAGCGCACAAAGGATTAGCTTGAAGGGCAGGAAATTACTCCCACGTGGAAAAATATTCGCCATGCGTCAGTGGAAAATGGGACTTCGCAACATCAAAAGGGGCTGAAATTGGGGGCGGACTGTGTCTGTAGGATAACATGAAAGCAAGCCGCGTTTGTGAAATATTTCACAAGCGCGCCCCGCACTGCTCGGTTTCTGCTTCTCATGGGCTTTCTTTTCGCGGCGCTTTCATGGGCTTTCATGGACTTTAACTAGCTTCCCGGAACGCGCCTCACGGGCTTGGTTTGAACCTCAACAGGGGTGGTTCAACTCCTAGTGCCGCTTAAGGGTTTCGATCATTCGAAATCTCCTCCCGGCGCTGCAACAATAAAATGTCTTTATTGTGCCGACCGAGACTCTTGGTCTCGTGCAGTTCGGGCCGCCTCTCAATCAGCTTTTTAGCGCTTTGAGCGCGGACCAAAACATTCCGGGCCTCCCGAGGGATCTCCTTGATGCTTGTGGCATAGGAGTACGGCGTGCGCAGATAGAAGATCGCCGGCAGGTACCCGGGATCATACAACACCAGCGAAGTTCCCGGGGCGATAGCGTGATCAATACCGGCCGCCATCGGACGGATATCGTCAGCACGGTTGATGATGGGCACCAGAGCCGTGGCGTAGAGGACCGAAGCAACGGCCATGAGCCCGCCGCTGCCCAGAGCCACTTGAGTCAAGCTCAGCCGCAGAGGAAGCCGGGCAACGATAAACGCACAAGCCCCGATGCAGAGGGTGGCCACACCCGCGCCCACAATGGCCGCGCTGAAATCCAACTGCCGGAGGGCGTCCCCG
>JAYVTN010000303.1:0-2841 GCA_043788785.1 Spartobacteria bacterium
GGCGCCAGGGCCCGTGCCAGATCCATGATGTTCATGCTCGGGATTTTGGGCACGAAAACTTCTCCGCCATGCATGCACTCGATGCTATCGATCACAAAACGCACCCCTTGATCCAGGGTCAGCCAGAACCGGGTCATGCGCGGGTCGGTGACCGTGATCTTGCCCGTCTTGCGTTGTTCAGCAAAAAGCGGCACCACGCTGCCCCGGCTCCCAACCACGTTGCCGTAGCGCACGCAGCTGAACCGGGTGTCCCCGGAACCCGCGTACGCATTGCCTTGGACAAAGAGTTTTTCGGCACAGAGCTTGGTGGCGCCGTAGAGGTTCGCGGGGTTAACGGCCTTGTCCGTGCTCAACGCCAAAACCTTTTTGACGCCTTGATCCAAGGCCGCTTCGATCACGTTGGTGCCGCCGTTGATGTTGGTCTGGATGGCTTCAATTGGGTTGTACTCGCAAGCCGGCACCTGCTTGAGGGCTGCGGCATGCACCACCAGATCGACCCCTTGGAACGCGCGCTCCAACCGGTTCCGGTCCCTCACGTCGCCAATAAAATAACGCATTGGCGAATTGGGTCCGTCTGGAAAAACCAAGCGCATCTCGTGCTGCTTGAGTTCGTCGCGGCTAAAGACGATCAACTTCTTGGGCTTGTAGTCGCGCAGCAAGATCTCGACAAATTTGCGCCCGAAGGAGCCGGTTCCGCCAGTAACAAGGACAACGCTGTCTTTCCAGTTCATGATATTTTTTGGGATTAAAGGGTAGGCGACGGACGGAATTGTGGGCGAACCAAGCTGACAGCAAAGCCGCGGAGATAGGCGCCGATCGACTCATCACACGCGGTTTGGGCTGCTGCGACCTGAGCGTCGTAGCCTAGTGCAGGATTGCTGGCGAGTCCCGCTTCGAGCGGGTTGGACCTGGGGGCGGCCCCGAGCTGGTCCGTGAAATGGAAGTAATTCATGTAGAAGAATTCCTCGATGGCACTTGGGTCGTTCTCCAGCTCGAGGCGATCGGCTTTGTAGATACAGCGCTCGAATTCGTCGAGCGTCGAGGGATGCAGGTTGAAGCCGTAGTCGATATGCGGGCTGTCCCCCGCATTGACCACGGGCACCCCCATGTAGGCGAATTCGTGTCCGGCTGTCCCGCGTCCGGTGAACATCGCGACCAGACCCTCGGCCACGAGTTGCTTGTTGGATGCAGACGGCTCCAGGAAACGCACATGCGGGTAAGCCCGCTTGAGTTCCTCCACGGCCGCGTTGTTGGAGGCATTCATCGCCGCCCGCGACCGCTCGTTGTTGTTGGGATGCGGTTTGACGTACCAGTCGAAGGGCGTTTCCGCCGATTTGCGGAGCACGAAATGGATCCACTCGTAGAAATCGGGGAACAAGAAGCTGCGGAAAACATGAACCGCATCACAAAAATCGTGGAGCAGAACCAAGACCCGCGGCCGGCCGGTATCGGCCATGAGCACGCTCGAACTGGCGGCCTCATAAGCCGACTGGCCCCGGAGCACGCCATCATTCTTGCCGGATAACCGGGATTGCAGTGCGAGCCGCCCCCGTTCGAGAGCTGCTGCGCCACAAACCGGCTCGAGCTCGCTAAAGAGCTGATGGTATTTCCAGAACGGCCAGCGCTGGGTGACCTGGCAAGCGGGATCCGCGTCCTGCCCATTGACCTGGTAGAGGAAAAACTTCGGATCGTAATAGGCCAACAGGACGGGTACCCCGGCTTGTGTGGCCACGCGAATCAGCACCCCACAAAACGTGTAAACCAAATGGTCCACAATGATGGCAACCGGCCGCTTACGGGTGAAATAGGCTCGGGCCGCGTAGAAAATCAGGAGCGCCTCGAAGATCAGCGTCCGCAGGCGTTCGTCACGCAGGTCCAGTGTCGCTAAGGCCAATTGCCGCAGGTACGTGTCGTAAATCAGATCCCCGAGCACGACCCCCTCGAGCGTGATATTAACCACATCCCATTTGTCCCGGAGTCCCGCAAAGAAGGCGTCAGCCTGGACGCGGGCTTGGATGCGGAAAGCCTCGGCGTGTTCGAAACTGAGACCGACCCGGGCCCCGAAGGAGGCGTAAACTTTCTCGACGGTCGGGTCGCGTTTGTCCTGGAAATTGAATGCCTCGATTGAGGCTTTGGACTCTCTGGCGAGATGGTTGACCGCGTAGCTGTAGCAATGGATGAGCGGTTTCCATCCGCAAACGCCCACGAGCACCACCGCGTCATCGCGAACCTCCCAGTCCTGGTGCCATTTGGCCGTGTTGAAATCGATATAGCGCTGAGCGGCAGGATCCGTCGGCGCCGGACGCCCCAGTACCTTGCCCAACTGTCCTCGGAGCGTGCCCAGAAGGCTATCCATGGGGCGCTAAAGCAGCCGGTTTAAGCATGGGTTCTATCCGCCACTGCGCATCGACCAGACACACCCCACGTTGCACGGCTGGTAACATCCCCGTCCCAAAGAAATTGCCGCCATCCACGCAAAGCTCCGCCGCATTATCGATGCTGTCGAGCACGCGGCCGCCCCGGCTTTCCGACGTCAACGAGACGCCCACCCGGTAAGAGGAGGCCGGCAGCGGCAACCGTGGAATCCGGCAGACAAAATAGCCGCTGGCTCCAAGGTTACCAAAGCTATCCCCGGTCAGCCGATTCTGTTGGACGAACACCGGCGCGTCGAACTCTGTGCGTACGCTGAGGGTGGCAATCATTCCAGGGAACGGTTGGCCCGAAGGGTTCTCGAAGCCGAGCCGGATTTCCAGAGGCTGTCCGGCCAAAGCGATCTGTGTGGGCTGGCCTTGATCGGTGCGGTAATCCAAGGACACGATCCGCACCTCCCCCGAACCGGAC
>JAYVTN010000304.1:0-5700 GCA_043788785.1 Spartobacteria bacterium
GGCATCTGCGGATTCATTTCGTCAGCCCCCCCGATCATGGGTTGATCCGCAGATGGCGGGCAGATTAACGCAGATGATGGGTCAAGTCCCAACCCCGAACGGCCAGATTCGCGTGGGATGATACCGTGTAATGTTCTGATTGGGGGTCGGGTGGACCGGGAGAATTCTCACACCAAGGGCCACCAAGCGCACCAAGGGTGGGGTGCCAACAGGTGGTGCTTCCCGGTATGTTCCTATGGGCAGGACCTCAGGCGGGTTCCACGCAAAAATCGCGACCGACCGGTAGGCAGCCTTGGTGAGCTTGGTGTTCTTGGTGTGAGATTTCCCGCGCCCCAGACTCCAGACTCTGCACCCAGTATTTTTGGTTGGCGGTCGGGAGTGGCCCAGGAACATGGCCCATCATCTGCGTCAATCTGCCTTGGCATCTGCGGATTCATTTCGTCAGCCCCCCGATCATGGGTTGATCCGCAGATGACGGGCAGATTAACGCAGATGAAGGCAAGCCGTTCGCCACAAAGAGACCTCGGGTGGCTTGGGGTACATTCTCACGGGGCTAGCCCCAATATTCACGGTTCCCAGTGGCTACTCCTTGACCCGCTCCTTGACCCCAGTCACCAAGAAGAAAGGCATTTCCAAGTTCACGCCCTCGACCCGGATTTGCCGAAGGCCGAGTCGGAGCATCTCTTCGGTCTAAAACGCCGGGTTTCGGTAACAGTGGGCAAATGTCAAATGTGGCATCGTGGCGTATGACACACTTTCGGAGCCGATCTGGAAACGGCCACGCTCGAAGATGAGCAAGGTGCCTCCCGGCTCCAAGGCGTCAACAGCGTTGGCGAGGAACTGGCGTGCTTCAAGCTCTGGCCAATCGTGGAGCACGGATTTGAAACTGATTAGATCGTACCCGGCCGGGACGGGTCCGGCCAATGCATCGCCCTTGATAAACGTAATCCGGTTTGCTTCCTCCTCGTAAAGCAGATGCTGGCGTCCGATATCGCATACCACGGGCAAATCCAGAACTGCGGCCGACAATTGTGGATACGCCCGGCACGCCCGCAGCACAAACTCCCCGCTGTTGCCGCCGATATCGAGCATGCGTTTGTAACCCGATAATCCGTGGAGATTGAAGCACACGGGAGCTTCGTATTTTGTAAGCGCTGTGGTGATGCGCACCCAACGGTTGGTGAGCGCCACATTGGCAGGCGTGCTCTCATGACAACGCCCGTAGGAGAACAGTTGATACATCGAGGCCCGCTGCATGAACTCCGCGGGCCTACGAATGAGCGTTGTGAAATGCCTGGTCAGGTCGTGTCCCGCGATATTGGCAAAATCAATCTTCGCTTCGATCAGATCGCGGAACTCGAACGCGTGGATGAAACCGGCGGTCAGCCGAAACCCCAGAGCCGGTGGCTCCGGGCGTTCGAGGACTTCACTGGCGCAAAGTAAGTCGAGCAAGAGTTCCATTCCTAGGGACTCGCACACAATCCGGTCCAAGATTTGCCGTAGACTCAGGCACTCCCCGTTTGCGAGCGCCTCGACCAGACCCAATTCCAAGGCAGCCGACAAAGCCTGCACATCCACGAACCGGGTCAGGTACCGATCCACGCACAGGTACTCGGTTTCGGAAGTGGAGGAGCTCGAGAGTTGTAGTCCCATGGCAGCCATTACTGCTTGCTGCTGCCCGAAAACGAAAGCGCATCCTTTAGCCACGTGTCCATCTGGAGAACCCCGCTGCGCTGCCGGAATGCCCGTTTGCGAGCGATCCGTTGGGCTAATCCGAAAACGAACCGGGAAAGAAGCTGACTGCCGATAGCATTGCCCGCGAGACATCGGCTCAGAAAGCCAGGGATAGCCGGGCCGAAACAACCCAGCAACAACTCATCGCGGGCACTGACAAAGGCTTGGGCGCTGCCCGGATCGCCTTGGCGACCGGCCCGCCCGTAGAGCTGCCGGTCGACCCGTCCCGATTCGTGCCGTTCGGTTGCGATCACATGCAGGCCGCCCATGGCGACCACGCCTTCGCCGAGTTCGATGTCCGTACCGCGTCCCGCCATGTTGGTAGCGATGGTGATCCGTCCCGCCTGGCCAGCAGAAGCAATAATGGAAGCCTCCTCCCGATGCCGCGTTGCATTGAGCAACTCGCACACCAACCCATCGGAGTGAAGCCGTTTGGCCAAGGCCTCGCTGCCGGCAACGTTCCGGGTGCCCACCAGCACCGGCCGGGCCGTGGCGTGGACCCGTTGGACTTCCTGGGCCACCGCTTCCCATTTGGACTCGTCATCCGCGAACGCCCGGTCCGGCATGTCCCGCCGTTGGCAGGGTCGATGCGTGGGAATGGTCACCACCGGCAGCCGATAGATGCTCCAGAACTCTGCCCTCGCCTCTTTGGCGGTCCCTGTCATTCCCGACAGGCGTGGGAACAAACGGAAAAATCGTTGGAAGCTCATGCGTGCCAAGGTTTCATCCAGAGGAGAGATCTCCACGCCTTCCTTGGCTTCGATGGACTGGTGTAAACCCTGGCGCCATTTGCGCATCGGCATGAGTCGGCCGGTGGACTCGTCGACAATGACCACCTTGTCCTCCTGCACCACATACTGCTTGCCGTTGTGGAAGAATTCCCGGGCATGCAGGGCTTGAACGACCAACTCCCGCTGTCGGCCAGTTCCCCTCCATAATGCAGGCAATCGGGCCCCCAGAGCTTCCACTCGCTTCTGGCCTGTCGGCAGCAGCTCCACCTCCCGATAACGCGCATCCACATCGTAATCCTGCCCGGCAACCAGCTCCGAAGCCAATGTCCAGGCCAGCTTGTAAGCCTTGGTCGAACCCGCCCCATTTTCGGAACCGGCAATAATCAGAGGCGTGACGGCTTCATCGATAAGCACGCTATCGGCTTCATCGACAATAGCCATATGGAGGCCGCGCATGACCACACCCTTGGAAGCTGCTTCATTGGGGCGGCTTAAGCGCCGGATCATCCAGCGCGCTGGCTGCTGGAGCTCGCCCAAACAGAGTCGGTCCCGCAGGAAATCCGCAACGATCTCTTTGCTCGTCGTATAGGTAATCCCCGCGGCATGGCCACGCTGACGTTGGCCGACCTGCATTTCACCGGTCACGGCACCTGCGGTGACTCCACAGAAGGAGAACAAGGGTTTGAAACGCTCGGCATCCCGCTCCGCCAGATAGTCATTAACGGTGACCACATGGCAAGGGCGCCCGCTCCAAGCCCCCAGGACTCCCGCCACGGCAGCCGTCAACGATTTGCCTTCGCCTGTCGCCATCTCCGCAAGAACGCCCCGGTGCAACGCAAGAACCCCCATCAATTGTTCAAGAAATGGACGCATCTTCAGTGTCCGCGCTGCGGCTTCACGAACCGTCGCCAACGCTTCCAGGAGGATCCCGGGATCCTGTCGCTTGCGCCGGAACAGAATCCGCAGCTCGGCCATCCTGGCTTGGAGTGCCGTATCCGAGAGGATCTCCAAGGTGGCCGCGTGGGCTGCGCACCGATCCGCATCGCGTCGCAGAGCGGCAACGGGGCCGCGCCAGCGTTGCAGCGAGCCCAGCACGCTGTCGAGCTTGGCATCGAGGCCCTTAAGCGCTTTGGCCGGCTCAACGATATCGCAGAGCTGGTGTTCCCAACTCAGCGACCTCATAAGGAATAGCGTTTCTGCAACAACTGCCGCACCTTGCGAACCCATTGCGGGAGCAACGGTTCAGGCGCCAAGTCGAAGCGGATTTTCCCGGAACGCCCGTGCAGGAGTTTGACGTTCCCGTCGGGGACTACAGTGGCTTGCAACTGGAAAAAGGAGACCTTGGCCTCCATGCCGCTCCGGTCTGTGGCATTTAGGGGAATCTCCCCGCCCAGTTGCCAGCCCAAGGCGGCGGAGGGCAACCGGAACTGGTCGGCTGGAATCATTTTCCGGGTGCCCACTTGCAACCCATGGCCAAACTGACCGGACAACCGCACCTGTGCGGAGACGATCTCCTGCCCAAAGAGCCGGAGCGCTTCCTCCTGGGAAACCACCGCGATGAACTGGAAACTCTCCGGATTGATGACCTGGCCGAGGTCGGTGCCACGTGCGAGACGGGCGGAGAGCATTTCCTCAACGGGTTTAGGAACCCAAAGCCCGGCATTGGGAGCACGGATGGTAAGACCCTGGTGCAAACGTTCGAGCGCGTCCAAGTGCTGCTGAACGGCTTGGATCCGGCTGTCTATGGGTTTCAAATCAGCAATCAGCTTCCCCTCCGCACTACTGGCTTCCCGCAGGGCGCTCAGTCGCAATGCCTTCGCCTCTTCCAACTCCGCATGGGTGCCCGCGATTTGGAACTCCAGTTCCGGGTCTTCCATCTGAAGCAACTCCTGGCCCTTGTCGACATGGGCTCCGGATTCCACCAGTAACCGCTGGATGCGGCCGGCCGCTTCCGTACTGACGCGCGTATGCTCAACGGCTTCGAGCACACCGGGCGCCCGGAAGTGGCTGGGGGCAGGGATCAGGGTCAAACACAGAAGCACCCCAGCAACGAGCGCCGCGCAAAGGCCCGTGGCCCGCAATCGGCGCCGCTCCAGCTGCGGGCTGGCCACCAAGTATTGGATGAGCTTGCCCACGGGCATGACTACCCAGGTAAACCCGCAGACCGCCGCCATCACGACCCCCAGCAGAAGGTAGTTGTCGGCCATGAACAGCAAGATCGTTCCGAAAAGCAAAATCCGGTAACAGAAACTAGCCACGCTGTAGAAGCTCAACCAGATCCCTTCTCTTCGGCCCGACACCGGACGTTGGGCTTCCTTGAGCCCGAACAGACAGCGTTCAAAGAGGAACTTGAGCTGCTGGGCCGCACGCCCCTGGAGATTTGGAATCTCCAAGAGATCCGAGAGGATGTAATACCCGTCGAACCGCAGGAGAGGATTGATATTGAAAAGGATGGTGGAAACCGACGCCACGAAGAGAACATTGTAGGCAAGGCTATTGAGTATTCCGGGCCCCGTGTAGGCCCACACGAAAACGGCAAAGGAGGCGATGAAAAGCTCCACAATCATCCCAGCCGCGCCCACAAAGGCCCGTTGCCATCGACTCCGGAAAGCCCAGGAGGAAGTGGTATCCACGTAAGGCATCGGAGTGAAGACCATCAACATGATGCCCACCACATGGACCTCCCCACCCAAACGGCGGCACGCACAGGCATGGCCGAGTTCGTGGAGCCCCTTGATGACCGCCATTGCACCGTACAACAACATCAGATTGCCCGGCGCTAGAATGGATTGCCCTTGGAGTTTGAGCGCTCCGGAGTGGTCAATTAACACTTTGATTGCGCAGCCCACCACAACCAGCCAAACCACGGCCCCAATCGGCCCAAAGATCCGCCGGATGAGCGATTCCCATGATTGCAGCCAACGATCAGGATCAAAGATCGCAAACCGCGCGTACATGATATTGATGAGCGTGCTGCGGGTCTCGCGATCTTTGCGCACCTTCTGTCGCTCGAACATGCTGGCGCTGTCGGGCGCTAGATTGGATTGGAGCAGGTTGCCCGAATGCAACTGCGCCAACAGCCTCAAGACTTGATCCTGGCCGGGGGCCTCGTCAGGGTTGGCTTCCATACACTCCCGCCAAACCGATTCAACGGTTCGATCCATGCGCAGACGCGCCACAAATTCGTAAGCCGCCGGACGTAAGCGGAAGAAGTGGTTGTTGAACTGGTCATGGA